>NZ_SELU01000064.1:0-33762 GCF_006861605.1 Pseudanabaena sp. UWO310
CTTTTATACTTAGGCGCATCAATAAGGGACTTGCGATTTAATGAAGTACCAAATATAAAACCAGAATCGGTGGCGCGGCTCCGCCGCGCCACCGATTCTGGTAAATCTGGATTGGTATCTTATTTTCTCGCAAGTCCCTAATCAGATTTACTGCGTCATGAGAAGTTTGATCAATTAGATGTATCTCATCTTATCGAGGATCTAACATATTTGGGTAATCATCATTACGATGTAATTCTGGATTAAAGTCTCGTCTTGATGAGGCGATAATAGTAAGTTGGTCTGAAGCCAGAGATTTAGGGATCGCTGAAACCGATTTACCAGATGAGAACTCCCCTGAAGTTTGCCCCTTTAATTTAGAAGAGATCATTAATCTAGATTTGTAGCCAGCACCCTTAGGACAACTTTAACCTAGACTAACAAAAATATTGCAATATTAAAGTAGTGAAATTTATCCAAAAGACTTTCTGTACATCCAAATCTAGCTCAAGCTTGAACTATGCTAAAAACTGATCCCAGTAAGGAATTACTTGGCGAAATGATTTCTCAACATGGAGTCCAGTTTAAATTTAGAACTGAACAAATTTCGCTTTGGGATAAAGTTCTTTCCCAATCAACATATGCTCCAGTCAATTATACTAATGAAAGCATTGATTACCAATGGATTTATCAACAAGGTCATGGTGGATGCTGGTTAGATATTTCTCTAATCATTTATTGGAATAATGTTCCTAGTGCAATCTGGCCTTTGAGTCTGTCTTTAAAAGATGAGCAGTATATACTTAGTTCTCATGGACTACCCATTTTACCTCCACTGATCATAAAAGATTGCCCAAAGAAATCTCGCAAGACGCTAGTTAAAATATGCTTAGATATTGCTAATACAATTGCTCAATTTACTGAAATTGATTTTTGGCAAAGCTCTGAATCCTTTGGCAATAATATTTCTCTTAGCGAATGGCATGTTGAATCTATGCGGCTGGGTGCAGAAGCCATACTAAGACATGAACTATATCTAGATATTTCTCCACATATAAATGACATCAAAAGCGGGTTTCGTAAAAGTTATAAGTCATTAGTATCCGTAGGAACTCGTTTATGGTCTATTGAACTGTTAGAGAATAGTAATACAACTGTGTGGGATGAATTCCGAAATCTACATTTGCAAGTTTCTGGTCGCATAACACGTTCTATTGCAAGTTGGGATATACAACTAGAACATATTAGAAATGGCAATGCTTTTTTAGTTTATTTACGTAATAATATTGGCGAGATGGTAGGAGGGGGACTATTTAATCTCAGCCATGACGAGGGAGTTTATTCAGTTGGCGCTTATGATCGCAAACTATTTAATAATTACTCTTTGGGACATATTGTACAATACAAAGCTATTGAAGAGATGAAAACTCGCAACATTAAGTGGTATAAACTTGGTTCCCGTCGGTTTATCTCAGAATCTCCTAAACCAACCGAAAAGGAAATTTCAATCAGTGAATTTAAGCATGGCTTTGCATCACATCTTTTCCCCCACTTACTACTAAGACATCCTAGTCAATCTAAAAGAGATAATTAATGCTTTCATTTGATGATTTTAAGAAACTTGCTAACGATCCAAATCTATCTCCATTTGAAAAGGTAGGCTTTGCTGCACCGCATCGCCAAGAAAGTGAACAAAACATTTTCCCTGACATTCTTTCTAAAATATCACTTTTAAATCAACATGGAAAAACTGTCCTAGATATTGGATGTGGCTGTAGTCTACCAACATTCCAGCTAATTGATTACTGCAAAAAAATGGGCAGTAGATTAGTATTAGTAGATAGTGAAGAAATGCTTTCTAATCTTCCTGATGATTCATTGATAGAGAAGTCTAACCATGAATTTCCTCATAGTCAGTCATTTATCGATAAATGGAGTTTACAAGTTGATGTAATTATTTGCTACAGTGTGATACATCACATCTACTTACATCAGAATCTATTTACTTTTATTGATAAAGCTTTATCTCTTCTTCGAGATGGTGGACAGATGCTGATTGGGGACATTCCAAATTTCCCCAAAAAGAAAAGATTTTTATCATCTGAGGTAGGTAAAGCTTTTCATAAAAAATGGTCTGGCGAAGAATCTCCTCAGATTAATTGGCTGGAACCCCATGATCAGATAGATGATAGCTTACTCATACATCTTATGTTACGTTATCGTTCAATGGGTATGGAAACATATTTACTGCCTCAAAAAAATGGATTACCTCTAAATAATACTCGTGAGGATCTGTTGATTTGTAAATATTAAAGTACTAAGTATTCATCCAGTTTTTAAGTTACTAACACATGATGAGAAATCGCCTCGCTTTAGGTACCGTCCAGTTTGGGATTCCCTACGGAGTGGCTAATCAACAAGGAAAGGTAAGCCTTAATTCGGCTACAGAAATCTTAAAATATGCTCATATAGGAGGGATTAACACTCTAGATACTGCGATCGCCTATGGTGATAGTGAAAATTGTCTGGGACAAATTGGGGTAAAAGATTGGCAAGTCGTCTCTAAACTGCCTGAACTTCCAATCACAACTAATGATGTATTGAGTTGGGCTAGAGAATCTGTGCATAGATCGCTTCAACGACTACAGATTCCTCAGTTGTATGGTTTGTTGTTACATCGTCCTCAGCAATTATTAAGTCCACAAGGGCAGGAACTTCATAATGCTCTAAACCTGCTTAAACAAGAGGGCTTAGTCAATAAGATCGGTATATCGATTTATAGTCCTACTGAGTTAAAAGAATTATTTGATCGCTTCGCATTTGATTTAGTACAGGCTCCATTTAGTATTCTTGATCACAGTTTAGAGAAATCAGGATGGCTATCCCGTCTTAAAGTGGCAAGGGTTGAAGTTCACGTTCGGTCAATATTTTTACAAGGATTGCTATTGATGAATTCTTCCCATCGACCAGCTTATTTTAATCGTTGGCAACCTATTTGGAATGAATGGGAACAATGGCTGCATACAAACAATTTAACAGCTTTACAAGCTTGTCTACATTTTGTTCTCTCTAACCATGACATTGATCGCGTGGTGGTAGGTGTTGATAGCCTATCGCAACTTCAAGAAATTTTGGCAGCCACAACCATAGAAGCAGTAAAACCTCCTGATAAACTTTGCTGTGACGATCCAGATTTAATTAACCCTGCACGGTGGCAGTTGATATGACAACCTTAGCTATAGTCCAAGCTCGAATGGGTTCAACCCGATTTCCTAATAAGGTAATGCAACCAATTTTGGGTATGCCAATGATTGAGTTGTTACTTAAACGGTTAGCACTTGCCAAGCAAGTGGATCGCATTATTTTGGTCACATCCCAAGACACAAATAATCAATCCTTGGTAAATCATGTTCAAGGCTTAGGCTATGAAGTCTATCAAGGCAGTGAAGATGATGTCCTTGATAGATATTATCAAGCGGCTTGCATAGTCCAACCTGAAACCGTTGTCAGGATTACTGGAGATTGTCCACTGGTCGACCCCACAATTGTTGATCGCGCAATCACCACATTTCAGCAATCCCAGGTCGATTATCTATCTAATGTGAGTCCACCTAACTATCCTGATGGATTAGATGTCGAAGTTTTTACTTTTCAGGCTTTAGCTAAAGCTTGGGAATTAGCCGATCAAACCTATGAACGAGAGCATGTTACTCCTTATTTGAGAGAATCAGGTAAGTTTCGGTTACTGGGAATCAATCATACTGAAAATCACTCTGATAAGCGGTGGACAGTTGATGAACCAGAGGATTTTGAGGTAATCAAAAATATATTTGAGCATTTTGCACCCCGTCGTGATTTTAGTTGGTTAGAAGTATTAGAGTTACAGCAAAATCAACCAGAACTATTTACCGCAAATCAACATTTAATCCGTAATCAAGGAGCAAACATTGGTAAGGGACAGAAGCTCTGGAAGCGAGCCAAGCGCGTCATCCCAGGTGGAAATATGTTGTTGTCTAAGAGAACCGAGATGTTCTTGCCCGAACAATGGCCAGCTTATTTTAGTAAAGCTAAAGGATGCCATGTGTGGGATCTCGATGGGCGCGAATATATCGATATGTCGATCATGGGGATTGGGACAAATATTTTGGGATATGGTCATCCAGAGGTAGACGAAGCTGTACGAAAGATCATTGATGCTGGAAACATGTCTACGCTCAATTGCCCAGAAGAGGTGTATCTTGCCGAGCGGTTGGTAGAGTTACATCCTTGGGCAGATATGGTCAGATTTGCGCGTACTGGAGGAGAAGCCAATGCGATCGCGATTAGGATCGCCCGTGCGGCTTCAGGAAGATCAAAAGTCGCTGTATGTGGCTATCATGGCTGGCATGATTGGTATCTAGCGGCTAATCTGAGTAACGAAGGCAATTTAGCAGATCATTTATTGCCTGGACTAGAACCGAATGGAGTGCCTGAGTCTCTGAGAGATACGATTTATACATTTAACTACAATCGCTTCGATGAGTTAGAGGCTTTAGTCCAAGCTCATGACATTGGGGTAATCAAAATGGAAGTATGTCGCAGTGAGCTACCCAAGGACGGTTTTTTAGAGAAAGTCAGAAAACTGGCTAGCGATCGCCATATAGTCCTGATTTTTGATGAGTGTACTTCAGGATTCCGTCAGACTCTAGGGGGCTTGCATAAGCTCTATGGTGTGGAACCTGATATGGCAATGTTTGGCAAAGCTCTAGGTAATGGTTATGCCATCACCGCAACCATTGGCAGACGGGAGGTGATGGAAGCAGCCCAAAGTACATTTATTAGTAGCACTTTCTGGACAGAACGGATTGGTCCAACATCTGGACTCAAAACCCTAGAGGTGATGGAGCAAACTCGTTCTTGGGAGCAGATTACCAAAACAGGAAAAGCGATCGGGGAAAGATGGCTAAAGCTAGCAGCAAAACATAATCTCAATGTCCAGATTGCAGGAATTCCAGCATTGATTTGCTTTGGCTTTGCTAGTCCCAATCATTTAGCTTATAAAACCCTGATCACTCAAGAAATGTTAGCTCAGGGATATCTTGCAGCAACCAGCGTTTACGTTTGTACGGAACACACCCAAGAAATTGTTAGTGCCTATTTTGAAGCGCTTGACCCAATATTTAGCGTTATTGCTGAATGTGAAGAAGGTCGGGATATTGCGACACTCCTAAAAAGCCCCATCTGTCACAGCGGATTTAAACGATTAAATTAAAGTCAAGACCAATCTTGGCTCGTATCACAGACAAAGCTATCTGCAATAAGTTCTTCAAACTCGTAGGGACAATTTTCTGGAAAGGTTCGTAATGGTAAATCTGTTTCTCGCAAAGCCAAATCAACTCCCGCCTCAAAGCCATCTTCTACAGCTTCTACTATTCGAGCTTTCAAGCTAGGATTTCTAAGCAAGTGTCGATTAATGGCACGCCGCTGTTCTCTAATTGTCAGAAACCAACTGCGCGATCGCCTTTCTGGTTGATATAGCCATTTGAGGAGATGCCCCAACAAGACAGTAAGACAACTTACCAATTCTCGATATTCCTGTCTCCCCAAGGCTTGAATTTCCTCCTGTAAATTTTGCCAGTCCAATTCTGATAATTGATGCTGTGCAAGGGCTTGTACTTGCCACTGTGTCCAGCCATAAAAGTCTTGTTGATATAGCGAGATCTCGTTAATATTCATATTTATTGATGCTTAACGACAAAGACTAGAACTTTTTTATTACTATATTCGCATGATAATAAAAAAAATCATAATTCGGGCTGATGCTTCTATCCAAGTTGGGACAGGGCATGTGATGCGTTGCTTAGCATTAGCGCAGGCATGGCAGGATAAAGGAGGAGAGGTAATATTTATATTAGCCAATAAATCTACTGCCCTAGAAAATAGATTGCTATCAGAGGGAATAAAAGTTGTTTATTTATTAGCTGAAACTGGGAGCTATGAAGATGCAAATCAAACCGTAGATTTTGCTCAAAAATTTAATGCTCAATGGATAGTTGTAGATGGATATCACTTTAGGGCAAAATATCAAAAAGCTATCAAGGATTTTGGTATTAGACTATTAGTCTTTGATGATTATGGTCACGCAGAACATTACTATGCCGATCTAGTCTTAAACCAAAATATTGTAGTAAATAATAAAGATTTATATCGAAATAGAGAAACCTACACGCAGTTATTGTTAGGCACACAGTATGCTTTATTAAGGCGAGAATTTTGGCAATGGCAAAATTGGCAAAGAGAAATAAACCCGATCACACGTAAGCTATTGGTTACATTTGGAGGAAGTGATCCTGACAATGTGACACTTAAAGTAATTCAAGCTTTAGATTGGTTAAATAAAGATGATTTAGAAACCATTGTTGTAATTGGAGGCACTAATCCTCATCATGAGGTTTTACAGAAAGAGGTTTCCAATTCAAGCCTAGCAATCTCTTTGCAACGCAATGTTAGCAATATGCCTGAGTTGATGGCTTGGGCTGATCTGGCGATCGCAGCAGGTGGATCAACCAATTGGGAATTAGCATTTATGGGTTTGCCGAGTTTAGTGATCACTGTAGCAGATAATCAAAAGGCGATCGCTACTGAATTAGATACTCAAGGCATTGTTATTCATATAGGTTGGTATCAGCAAATAACGCTCGAAAAAATTGGAATGGTCGTGCAGGAGTTCATATATGATCAATCCAAGAGAGAAGAAATGAGCCAAAAAGGGAAAAAATTAGTCAATGGATATGGGGCGAGGCACGTCACATCAAAGATGGCTAATATGTTATCCTAGTTTCAAAAGAATATAAGACTGATGTGTCTACCAGAGGAATTTTTAAAATTAAGAAGAGTTAATGAGCAAGATTGTGAAACCCTATGGAATTGGGTAAATGATCCAGCAGTTAGATCGGCTTCTTTTTTCTCAGATCTAATTTCATGGGAAGAGCATGTAAAGTGGTTTACAAATAAGCTTGATTTAACAAACTGTTACTACTTCATTGCATTAAACAATCACGATAAACCAATAGGTCAAATCCGTTTTGATGTTAATAATCAGTTACAAGCAGAAGTAGATATTAGTATTAACATACAAGAAAGAGGCAAAGGCTATGCAAGTCATTTAATTAAATTAGCAGTCGAACATTTATTTGCTCATACACTTGTCAAATCTATTAACGCATTTATTAAATCTGACAATCAAGCATCCATAAAATCATTTCAAAAAGCTGGTTTTAGGTATATTGGCATAGAGGAAATTCGAGAAAAATATTTTGCATTACATTATATTGCCATAAAAAACAATGAATAATTATATAGTCGTTGGTAGCAAGCCTTGGAATCATCGAATTTACAATGAAATCATTAAAAATTATCAAGGCAAATGGCATTTTATACAGTTGCCAGAAATGCTAAATATTGATGAAATTAGCACAATAAATCCACGCTATGTTTTCTTTCTACACTGGTCTTGGAAAGTTCCTGACGAGTTAATTAATAAGTACGAATGTGTCTGTTTTCACATGACGGATGTGCCTTATGGAAGAGGAGGTAGTCCATTACAAAATTTAATTATCCAAGGTTATCAAAACACCAAACTAACTGCATTACGAATGACTCAAGAACTGGATGCTGGTGCAATTTATTATCAAGAAAATTTATGCTTGGCTGGTAATGCAGAAGAAATTTATATTCGCGCCACTTATCTTTCTGCTCAAATGATTAAATATATTATTCAAAATGAACCATGTCCAGTCGAGCAAAAGGGCGAAGTGACACTTTTTAAACGCCGTAAACCTGCTGAAAGTGAAATTCCTGAAATGCAATCTCTTCAGAGTTTATATGATTTTATTAGGATGTTAGATGCTAAAGGATATCCTCATGCATACATTCAGCATCAAGGCTTCCAATATAGTTTTAGAAGATCAGCTTTATATGATGGTCATATTGTCGCAGATGTAGTTATTACTCCTTTACAGAAAATACAATAATGAATATTTTAGTTGTTGCAGCTCATCCTGATGATGAAGTGCTTGGATGTGGCGGCGCGATCGCAAAACATATTCAACAAGGTGATAAAGTTCATATTTTGATATTAGCGGAGGGTGTGACCAGTCGAAAATCAGAACGAAATAGGGATGATTCTCAAGCTGAGTTATCTGCTCTAGAAATTGTAGCAAATAAAGCTAGCCATGTATTGGGAGTAAGCTCTTTATCCATGCATGATTTTCCTGATAATCGAATGGATAGTTGTGAGCTTTTAGATATCGTCAAATTTATTGAAAAATCAATTGAGCAATATCAGCCACAGATTGTTTATACCCATCACAGTGGAGATGTAAATATTGATCATCGTTGTATTCACCAAGCAGTTGTAACAGCTTGTCGTCCAATCCCAAACCATCCAGTTCATACATTGCTGTTTTTTGAAATTCCTTCTAGTACAGAATGGCAAACGACATCATCTGCGCTACCTTTCACACCTAACTGGTTTGTCGACATTTCAGAAACGCTTGTTCTCAAACTTGAAGCTCTAGAAGCTTATGAATCGGAAATGCGTTCTTATCCTCATCCGCGATCGCTAGAAGCTGTAGAATATTTGGCACGTTGGCGAGGTGCTACCATTGGGGTAAAGGCAGCAGAAGCATTTATATTAGGTAGGCATTCAATAAGATGAAAGCTATTAAAATTCAGGGGCAAAAAATTGGAACAGATTATGCTCCTTTCATAATTGCGGAGATGTCAGGCAATCACAATCAATCTCTAGAAAGAGCCTTAGCAATTGTGGAAGCCGCAGCCAGAACTGGCGCTCATGGACTCAAAATCCAAACCTACACTGCGGACACAATGACTTTAGATATCAATGAAGGTGAGTTTTTTATTAACGATCCTCAAAGTCTTTGGCAAGGCAATTCTCTCTATAAACTCTATCAACAAGCCTACACACCTTGGGAATGGCATAAACCGATATTTGATCGCTGCAAAGAATTAGGAATAGTTGGCTTTAGTACCCCATTTGATGAGACTGCTGTTGACTTTTTGGAATCTTTAGATGTGCCATGCTATAAAATTGCCTCCTTTGAGAATATTGATTTGCCGCTAATACGGAAGGTTGCCAGTACTGGCAAGCCGATGATCATATCAACAGGCATGGCAAACATCGCCGAACTAGATGAAACTGTCAGAACAGTCCGAGACGCAGGATGTGAAGATCTAGTGCTGCTTAAATGTACAAGTAACTATCCTGCGAAACCAGCGCATACTAACATTTTGACAATCCCCCATTTACGTAACTTATTTGACACTCAGGTGGGATTATCTGATCACACTATGGGGATTGGTGTGGCTGTTGCTAGCGTAGCACTGGGCGCAACGGTAATCGAAAAGCACTTTACGTTAAGTCGCGCTGATGGCGGCGTGGACTCGTCTTTCTCCATAGAACCAGAAGAAATGCGCCAATTAGTTATTGAAACTGAGAGAGCATGGTTATCTTTGGGTAAGATTAGTTATGGGGTAACTGAATCTGAGACCAAATCATTAATGTATCGGCGATCGCTATACATTATTCAAGATATAAAAAAAGGCGATATGTTAACATCCAAAAATCTCAAAGCTATCCGCCCAGGTTTAGGATTAACACCGAAATACTATGATGTTTTATTGGGGAAAATAGTAAATCAAGATATTAAAAAAGGAACTCCTGTGAGTTGGGAAATATTAGCTTAGAACATGAATAAATTATTTAGAAAAACTCTTTATCTATTTAGTGATCGCGAAAAAATACAGATTGGGATAATATTTCTAATGATGCTTATCGGTGCAGGATTAGAGACAATAAGTGTTGGGCTAATTCCACCATTTGTCGCTTTATTAGGCAATCCTGAAATTATCGAACAGAAGCAAGTCTTAAGTTGGCTTTATCACCAATTAGGAGCAAGCTCTCATCAAATATTTCTGTTATGGGTAAGTATAGCGCTTCTATGTATGTATTTATTTAAAAATGCTTACCTTGCGATTCTGACCTACTGGCAATATTACTTTCTATACAAAAAGCAAATTGCTCTATCTAGTCGCCTCCTAAAATCATATTTAAATAGTCCTTATACATTCCATCTTCAAAGAAATTCAGCCGATTTAGTTCGCAATGTTACTGCTGAAATTCCATTGATTTTTTCAGGTGTAATTGTGCCAATGCTGATTTTAATTACTGAGATGATGGTAATGAGTTGTATTGTGCTTTTACTAGCAATCGCTGAACCTATATCATCGGCGATCGCTGCTGTGTTTCTGGGGATATCGATATTTGGGCTAAATAGAATGATTCACAAGCAGATGGGTGGTCAAGGATTGATTCGCCAAAAGCAAAGTGGGCAGATGGTGCAATGGGTTAATCAAAGTCTTGGAGGTATCAAGGAAACTAAGGTGTTAGGTCGAGAAAAATTTTTTCTGGATGCATTTACAAGAAGTACAAAAGCCTTTGGTAAAGCCAATTTCTTTTTGGGGCTTGCCACTCAATTACCTAATCTATTTATCGATACAGTATTAATTGCGGCTGTGCTATTAATTGTGATGTTTAGTCTCATCCAAGGTAGAGCGATTCAGTCTATTTTGCCAATGCTGTCTTTATTTGCGATCGCGGCTTTACGTTTGATGCCATCCGCTAAGCGCATTATCTCTACAATTACGACTATTCGTTATTCTAAAGATGCGGTCGATTTGATTTATCGTGATCTCATACCTTTAGACCCTAAATCAACTTCTAGATCATTAGCCAAATCATCTCAACCACCACCACACCTATTTCAAAAGTCAATCGAAGTGAAAGATATCTATTATCAATACCCCAATGCTTCCAAGCCATCACTGTTCGGTATTTCTCTATCGATTACTAAAGGACAAGTGATCGCCTTTGTCGGAGCATCAGGATCGGGTAAAACAACACTTATTGATGTTCTTTTAGGGTTACTAATACCTAGCCAAGGCGAAATCCTAGTTGATGGTAAAAATATTCTGACTAATCTTGAAAGTTGGCAACAACAAATTGGGTATATTCCTCAAAGTATCTATCTTTCCGACGACACAATTCGTAATAATATCGCCTTTGGTTTACTCACCGATGAAATTAAAGAAGAACAAGTATGGGATGCTCTCAAAGCGGCTCAGTTAGAAGAATTAGTGATTAGTTTACCTGATCAGCTAGATACTCTAGTTGGTGAGCGTGGAATTCGCTTATCGGGTGGTCAACGTCAGCGGATTGGCATCGCAAGGGCGCTATATCATAATCCAGAAGTGATTATCATGGACGAGGCTACCGCTGCTTTAGACAATACAACCGAGCGAGAGTTTATGCAGGCTTTAGAAGCCATGAGCGGACATAAAACGATGATTATGATTGCTCATCGCCTGACTACTGTCAAAAACTGCGATCAACTCTATTTGATTAAAGATGGTACCGTGGCGGATATGGGAACTTACGACTTTCTCATATCACAAAACAAAGAATTCCAAGTAATGTCTCAATAGCACATCAAGAAGGCTTACCAAAAATGCAAAATAGTCTGAAAATCATTTTTTTTGCTCCTCATACAGCCATTTGGGTTCATGCTTTTCCTGAAGCTCTTATAGCCGAAGCATTACAACAGGAAGGACATGAAGTCATTTACATAACTTGCGGTGAAGTGTTTAATAACTATTGTATTTGTATGAGTGCATTTGGACTATCACAAGAATCTTCTACTATAGACAAAAAAAATATCTGCATAACTTGTAATACTAACAAAAAGGTAATCCGCCAAAACTTTCACCTTGAAGGGTATGACTTAATAGATAAATTAACTTTAGATGATGTTAGTTTAATTGAATCCACTATTAGCAAAGTTACCAAAGAAAATTTTTTAGATCTATCAATAGAAAATATAGAGATAGGAAGATTTGCTCTTTATGAAGTCTTATTGAAATATAAAAAATCCAACTTAGTATTTTCTGATGATGAATGGTCAAGTTACCTTACAGCTTTAAAAAATACATTATCTTCTTTTATTGCCTGTCGCCACATTTTAGAACAAGAAAAACCAGATCGAATAATTACTTATAATTCACTTTACTCAGTCAACCGCGTTTTTCTGGAGCTAGCAAAACGTCAAAATATCTCAACTTATTTTTTACATGCTGGAGCAAATCTATCAGATAGACTCGAAACAGTTTTGATTGGCAAAAATTCTACTTTTGCTTTTTACCAAGAACTTCTAAATTATTGGGATATATACCAGAATCAGGCTTGTTCCCAGAAACTCATCAAAAAAGTAACAGATCATGTTTTGAGCTTATTAGATGGTCAGCATTTCTTAGTGTATTCGTCACCTAGAAAAGGTAAACCTATAGATATAAGATTCCATTTTGGGATTCAAGAAAATCAAAAGATTCTTGTCGCAACTATGAGCAGCTATGATGAAATATTTGCAGCTGAGACGGTTGGAGTCATATCTAATGAATATGATTTAATATTTCCCAAGCAAATCGATTGGATTAAGTCATTAGTTGATTTTGCTGAAAGTCGTCCTGATTTATTTTTGATTGTTAGAGTACATCCTCGGGAGTTTCCTAACCGTAGAGATTCAGTTAAGTCAGCACATGCCTTAGCTATACAAGAGTTATTACAAAATTTGCCTAAAAATGTCAGAGCCAATTATCCAAGCGACAACATATCACTCTATGACTTGGCTGAACACACAAATTTATTTCTTAATGCCTGGTCTAGTGCTGGTGAAGAAGTGAGCTTCTTAGGAATTCCAGTCGTTATTTATTCACGCGAACTGGTATCTTATCCACCTGACTTACATTATGTTGCTACTAGTAAAAATGACTTTTTCTCTAAAATTGATGAAGCTTTAGCTGATGGATGGAATTTTGAAAGAATGCGGCAGGGATATCGTTGGCATGTCTTAAAACTAGAACGATGTGCATTTAATATCTCTGAAAGTTTTACCTCTGAAGAATCAAGCATTCAAAGTAGAAATAAACACATATCACCATTAAGTATAGTTAAAAAGTTTTATACTAAGGCTAGAGCTAAGTTATCATCAGATTATAAGCTAAAACACAATTATAATCAGCGAACTAATGAGTGTCAAAATCGAGCTAGCTGTTTAAAATCTAGAAATCAAATAAACTATTTGATCACTGAAGGCAAAAAGACAATGCTTGATTTACCTCAAACAGATCACGAAGTTGTTTCCTCTGAGCAAGAAGCTCTATACATAAAAGAAGAGGTTATACGTTTGATTAAGTTTCTTTACAGGCATTATCCTTCTTTAGTGCAAGCAAACACATTAAGAGAAAAATTACTGAAACTAATCAATGAATAGTTATGTTGTTAAAGAAAAAGCTCAAATCATGGCTCAAATCACTTAAAGTTTTAATTAATATCACATCGCTTATTAAAGGGGCATTTGTTTATCAAAGAACTGGTATAACTCCTGAGAAAGCATATCTCAGCATGATAAGTCTCTACTGTTTAACCAATGGATACTCTAATGCTTTTCTATCATGGCTTTTGAAATTACAACGACATCCCTATATATTTCCTCACGCAAACGGTGTGTTAGGCAATCTAGATAGTGTGGAAATAAGTAGGGTTATTCAAGAAATTAGGAAAGATGGATATTATGTTTTTGATCGGCTTTTGTCTGTAGGTGTATGCGATAAGCTTATTTCTCTTGCGTTTACTCAAGAATGTAATCTGAGAGGAGCTTTAGACACAGATATAAAGATGGCAATTTACGATCGCACTAATCCCATTGCCGTTACATACTGGTTACAAGAAGAGGATTTAATCGCCAATCCAGATATTCAAGCGTTAATGGCAGATTTGTCTATTTTAGCGATCGCCCAAGCTTATCTCGAAACTCAACCAATTTTAGATATTGTCACTATGTGGTGGAGTACTGCTTTGTCAAAGACAGCTTGTACTGACTCCGCTCAACTTTATCACTTTGATATGGATAGAATTAAATGGCTGAAGTTTTTTATTTATTTGACTGATGTAACAAGCGATAATGGTCCCCACTGTTATATTGCAGGTTCTCATCAAATTGGTGGTAAACCTAAAGAGCTTTTAAAGCTTGGCTATGCAAGAATACCTGATGAAGACATTGTCAAGTTTTATACCAAAGAGAAATTTATTGAAGTTACTGCTCCCAAGGGCACTATAATCGCGGGCGATACTTTATGCTTTCATAAGGGAAAACCACTAAAACATGGCGATCGACTTGTACTAGAACTAGAATTTACTAATAGTTTATTTGGAGGAAGTTACCAAAAAGTTGAGTTACAAAATATCAACAATAGTAATTTATCAGAATTAATCAAGGATTATAGTCGATCATTTCAGAAATTTATTCTAAACTACAAAGATAAATAACTTAAAGCTCATTCCCTGCCCACTATATGGAGATCATAGCGACTTTAAATCTTTAAATATTAACTATAAAGATGAATATATTTCTAATTATGGGAGTCTATATGCAAGCAAACAAAAAAGTGAACGCAAAATCTGTTCTTAATGTGGATTTATTCATCAGAACCCGTTGCATTTTATCCTTGAATTGGAGGTTGCTCACTTCGCCTAAATTAGCGATCGCTAATATCAAAGAAAAATTATTCAACAAAAGTTAGACCAATGATAGATAAGATTAAACGCAGGATCGGTATTTACTGGCAAAATATCTTTCATTTAGATATTAAACTCCTTAAACAAGGTAAAGGGCTTCAAGAGGGACGCTATTTTTATCAAAAACAATACATAGACTTTCAAATTAAGGAAGAAGATAAAGTCTTAGATATTGGCAGTGGAGGTTATCCTTTTCCCTCAGCTACACATCTTGCAGACTTCTATGAAGGCGAAACAACGCATAGAAGAGAGAAGCTTAAGCGCGATAATCGACCATTTACTGTATGTAATTTAGAGTTAACTCCTTTTGCAGATAAAGAATTTGATTTTGTATATTGTTCTCATGTGTTAGAGCATGTAGAAGATCCTGCTCAAGCGTGTGAAGAGTTAATGAGAATTGGTAAGCGTGGCTATATAGAGACACCTTCAAAAATATCAGATACGATGTTTAACTTTACAAAAATCCCTAATCATCATAAATGGCATACCCAAGCACTAGGAAATACTTTGATTTTTATGGAATGGAAATCTAACGAAAGAAGAGATTTGGGGACTGACTATTTCTTCCATCAGTATCATTCTAAATGGCAGAATCCGTTTCAGGATCTAGTGTGGAATAATCGCGATCTTTTTGTGAATATGATGCCGTGGGATGACAAATTCAATTATATTGTAATTAGTGAGGATGGGAAAATAATTGGCTCTAATCTAGCAGTTATCATTAGAGAATAGTAAAATTATTCTAGTGCAAAAATCATCATTAATTAACACTTGATTTTAATATGTCTCTCCCCCTTTCTTAAATAAGCTTAATCTTTAGTTATGGACTCTCAATTATTAATTCCAGTAGTTTTTATAATATTTAATCGACCAGACACTACAAAAATTGTATTTGAGGCAATTCGTCAAGCAAAACCTCAAACTTTACTTGTTATAGCTGATGGTCCACGTCCAGATCACTTTAGTGATGTAGAAAAATGTGAGGCTACTCGTTCAATTATTGAAGGTGTGGATTGGGAATGTAATGTTTTAAAAAATTACTCGGATATTAATTTAGGCTGCAAGGTGCGAGTTTCTAGTGGATTAGATTGGGTATTTAATAATATTGAATTAGCAATTATTCTTGAAGATGATTGTTTGCCAGACCCAACTTTCTTTCGTTTCTGCTCAGAACTCTTAAATCAATATGCAGATGATGAGCGAATTATGGTGATTTCGGGTAACAACTTTCAGTTCGGGAGAAGACGTACAGAAAACAGTTACTATTTTTCTGCATTTACTCACTGTTGGGGTTGGGCTACTTGGCGTAGAGCATGGCAACACTACGATATTGAAATGAAGCTATGGCCAACGGTGAGAGATAATGGTTGGCTAAAAGACATTTTACACTTTAAATATGCCATAAGTTATTGGGAATATATCTTTCAGTCTGTTTTTGATGATTTGATTAATAGTTGGGCTTACAGGTGGCTTTTTTCATGCTGGATGCAGAGCGGATTGACTATTCTTCCTAATATAAATCTTGTATCTAATATTGGCTTTAATACTGAAGCTACTCATACAAAAAGTGTAGATCGCCTTGCTAATATACCGACAGAAACAATAATTTTTCCGCTTATGCATCCACAGTTTGTAATCCGCGATGCTCAATCCGATGATTTTACGCAAAAGAGTATTTTTCGGTTCGGTGTATTATCACATTTAAAGAAAGAACTAAAAGAAATTATAGTTAGATTTTATAACAATAATTTGTAATAGGTAAAAAACTTTAATTTAATTTGCCATCTATAAGGATGACTATATATTAACATTATGGATGTTTTATCCCCATTAACTAAGTCTTCTAATGTATCTCTTGTAGAAATTATTAAAACTGTCGATTTGGTAAAGATCTATAAACAGTTTCAGTTTGATATTACGGAAGAGTTGCAAGGAATTCAGGAAATTGGCTTGTATCATTGTGATGAATCAGATTTATATTTTTTCTATCCATCTATATGTGGTTCAGAAAAATTTTATGACCATATGCAATCTTTTGATTGGTACTACTTGGATGACAAGAATGAATATGAATATGCATCTAAGTTTATTAGGGAGTCAGACTCAGTACTTGAAATTGGTTGTGGTAAAGGTGCTTTTGCAAGTAAGATGTCAGCTAAAAAATATATAGGGCTTGAATTTAGTCGAAAGGCGAGCAAAACTGCAACTGCATTAGGTATAACAGTTCTCAATCAATCTATTCAAGTTCATGAATCTAATCATAGTGAAGAATACGATGTGGTATGTTCTTTTCAGGTGTTAGAGCATGTGTCTAATATTGACTCATTTATTAAATCAAGTCTTCGTTGTCTCAAGCCCAATGGCTTGCTAATTTTCTCAGTTCCTAGTTTTGATTCTTTTTCGAGATATACGACAAATTTTTCACTGGATATGCCCCCTCATCATGTAACACGTTGGACTGATAAAGCATTGAGTAGCCTTGTAAAATATTTTGATATAGAACTTCTTGAAATTCTACATGAACCTCTTCAATTAGCTCATAGGCAAATGTATATCCAAGCTATTTTAAGGAGATCTCTGACGGATTCTTTTAAACAAAAAGTTAAAAACATTGACTTTACCTGGAATAACTCAATAGTTTCCTTTATTGGGAAAGGACTGAACAAAATACTTGCACAAGGGCTTAGCGATCCTATATTTTCACCAAGGGGTATCTCAGTTTTAGCTGTTTATCGAAAAGTTAACACATAAATCTTATGCTACTTGTTAATATAGGTTGTGGAAACGTCTATCATCTGAACTGGATTAATCTTGATCTGGTTTCGAGTTCACCTAATGTCATCGCCTGGGATTTTCGTCATGGAATTCCTTATGACTCTAATACTTTTAATGTTTGTTATAGTTCTCATCTAATTGAGCATTTTACACAAAATGAAGCAAAAAAACTTCTGACTGAGTGCCTACGTGTTTTAAGGCCGAGTGGGATTATCAGGCTTGCAGTACCAGATTTAGAGGCGATCGCTAGAAATTATCTTTTAGCATTAGAGAGATCTCTATCGGGAAATATAGAAGCTCAGGCGGATTATGAATGGATGATGTTAGAGCTTTTTGATCAAATGGTGCGTGAATTTGACGGTGGTGAGATGGGTAAATATTTATCACGTTCTGACTTATTAAATCGTGAATTTATTCTTTCTCGCATCGGTTATGAAGCTGAACAATTTTGGGAAAAGCAAAGAGAGCATTTAAGTGGCAAACCAAATTTAATCAAGAAGTTAAGTTCTAAAAAGTTTGGGTGGTTAGTTCAGAAACTAAGAATTGTGATCGCCAAGTTTTTGGTACTCCTAATTGCAGGTAAAGAAAGTGCTAAAGCCTTTGAGATAGGACTATTTCGCAACTCAGGAGAGATTCACCAATGGATGTACGATCGCTTTTCCTTAGCCATATTGCTAGAAGAATGTGGATTTGTAAATATTAGGGTATGTCAAGCTCACGAAAGTCGCATCCCTGATTTTAATAGCTATGGCTTGGATGTAATCGATGGTAAGGTTCGGAAACCAGACTCACTTTTTATAGAAGCTTGTAAACCATGAAAGTTTTGCTATGTAGTAGCTATGATATTGGAGGTGGCGCGGCACGTTCGGCATATAGATTACATCGAGGTTTGCAGGGTTTGCAAATTGATAGCCAAATACTAGTGCAAACTAAGTTGAGTGATGACTTTAGAGTTCTTTCGGGTAGCAGCAAATTCTCAAAAGGATTGGCTAAACTTAGACCAACTCTAGATCGATTGCCTTTACATCTATACCCTAAACGAGATTGCACCGTATTTTCTCCTCAATGGTTGCCCAACTCACTAGATTCCTTAATCATTGAAACCGCTCCAGAAATAATTAACTTACATTGGATTTGCGATGGATTTATGCCAATTAAGTCGCTTCGCCAATTCAAGCAGCCGCTAGTCTGGACTTTACATGATATGTGGGCTTTTACGGGGGGATGCCACTATAGTTTTGACTGCGATCTCTATCGACAATCCTGTGGCAATTGTCCACAACTCCATAGCCAGAAAGAAAATGATTTATCGCGTCAAATTTGGCAGCAAAAGTCTAAATATTGGCAAAATATTGATTTTCGTATCGTTACACCTAGTCGTTGGTTGGCTAAATGTGCAGAATCTAGCTCCCTATTTACAAATCTAGCGATAGATGTAATTCCCTATGGATTAGATTTAGGAATCTATAAATCCATTAATCGTCAATTCGCCAGACAAATTTTGAACTTGCCGCTAAACTCGAAGCTAATCCTGTTTGGGGCGATGAGTGCAACTAGCGATCACCGCAAGGGATTACATTTGCTACAGCCTGCCCTACAAAAACTACGAGGATCGCTTGATATTACAGAATCTCCTACAGAAATATTGATTATGGGAGCCTCCCAGCCCAAGTCTCCCTTAGATTTTGGACTAAACTCCCATTATCTCGGTAAACTGAGTGATGATGTCGCCCTTGCTTTGATTTATAGTGCCGCCGATGTATTCGTTGCCCCATCCCTACAAGACAACCTTGCAAACACCGTCCTTGAAGCGATCGCCTGTGGGATTCCTGTCGTCGCTTTTGACATAGGAGGAATGTCTGACATGATTACTCATCAATACAATGGCTATCTGGCAAAACCTTTTGATACAGATGACTTTGCCAAAGGAATTAGCTGGATTTTAGAAGACGGATCTCGTTATCTCAAACTATCGCATCAAGCCAGAGAGAAAGCAGAAAAAGAGTTTTCATTAGAACTACAAGCAAAGCGTTACTTGAATTTATTTGAAGAAATTTTAGCTAATCGAGCTGTGAATATATGAAACAGTCAATTTATATTATTATTCCCATTTATAATCGTAAGTCTATTACTCTGGTTTGTCTAGAGAATTTAAAAACTAATGGTGACTTGCAGAAATATCAGGTGATTGTTGTGGATGATGGATCGAGCGATCGCACATCCGAAGAAGTTGCCGCAAACTATCCTGAAGTGATTATTCTCAAAGGTGATGGTAATTTGTGGTGGACAGGGGCTATGGCTTTAGGCATGACCTATGCCTATGAAAGAGGAGCCAAGAATTTTATCTGGTTAAATGATGATAGTTTACCTGCAATGAATACGTTAGATTTAATAGTAAATTTTTTGCAAGAGTATCCCAATTCAATTGTTGGCGCAGCTTGCTATGTGGAAACAGGACAGCTAGTAGAGACAGGTTTTAAGGGACGACAAAGAATCAAAGCCTTAGAAAATGAAACGGTAGCAGTTGATGGCTTAAGTGGTTATTGTGTTGGTATCGCCGCAAGTATATTTAAAGAAATTGGCGCACCCGATGCTATCAAATTTCGCCAATACGCAGGAGATGGAATGTATGTACTCAAAGCCACTAGAGCAGGATTTAAAGCTTATATCTTAGGGAGTGCAAAAGTAATATTAGCCGAGGAAAAAGATCCGATTCATAACTTTACTAATTACATCCAAAAACTTAGAAAATATACTTTTAAGTCAATTTTCTGGGACTATAAATCTCCCTATCATTTACCGACGCAGTTTTATTACCATACCTATAAATATGGTTATTTAACTGGCTTACCACTATTTATAATTAAAGCAACTTCTTGGGTAATCCGTTTCTATGTCTAAACCACTGCATATTGTGATGATTCATGATCGCTATCAATATGTTGGCGGTGAAGATGTATCGACTGATGCTGATGTAGAACTATTGCGCGAATACGGTCATCAAGTGACGCTGATTGAAGTTCACAATGACATTATTAAGGCTTTTTCTCAATTCGAAAAACTTAAATTATTTGTAGAAACGGCTTGGAATTTTAAGGTGTATCGCGAGATGCGATCGCAATTCCAAACACTCAAGCCCGATCTCATCCATGTTCAGAACTTCTTTCCCCTATTTTCTCCTTCTGTCCATGCGGCGGCGCGATCACTAAATATCTCCACAGTGCAACATCTCCATAACTTCCGTTTAGGTTGTTTAAATGGATATTTACTCAAGGATGGTAAAATCTGTGAAGCTTGTGTTGGGCGAAATCCTTGGCGGGGAATAGTTTATGGCTGTTATCGTAAATCTCTGGTTGCTTCCGTTGCTGTTTGGACAATGGTGACATTCAACCGATGGCGACGCACTTGGACGCAGGATGTCAATGCATTTATTACGCCTAGCCATTTTGCAGCGCAAAAACTTATAGAAATTGGTATTCCTAGCGATCGCCTGCATGTAAAACCCTCTGGAATTAATCCACCCAGTAATCCCAATAATAGAGAACAACAAGATGTAGAACTAAACCCGAGATATTCTGACACAATTAATTTTCTATTTGTTGGTAGATTATCTCCAGAGAAAGGTGTAATCACTTTATTAAAAGCATGGGTAGAATTGAATAGAACTGATTGGCAGTTAAAAATTGTTGGAGAAGGTGATCAGAAGCCTATTTTACAGAGCTTTGTGAAGGATTATGGTCTTACAAATGTTCAATTTTTAGGATACTTACCACCTTCCCAAATTGCAGAAGTTATGCAAACGGCAACCGCAATCGTTGTTCCTTCCCAATGGTATGAAACCTTTGGGCGGGTTGTAGTTGAGGCTTTTGCCTGTGGGAAACCCGTTCTCGCTTCCGAAATGGGGGCTTTAGCAGAGTTAATTACTCCTGAGTATAATGGATTTCTGATTCCCAGCGATCGCCTGAGCGCATGGATTGAAAAACTA
The DNA here is from genome assembly GCF_006861605.1 of Pseudanabaena sp. UWO310. NCBI lineage: Bacteria > Bacillati > Cyanobacteriota > Cyanophyceae > Pseudanabaenales > Pseudanabaenaceae > Pseudanabaena > Pseudanabaena sp. UWO310. Next base: position 21,429 of record NZ_SELU01000064.1, read on the forward strand.
TACTGGTGTGGCACAAATCCTGAAGCAATGCGCACTATCGGTAAGAATGCATATCAGACTTACCAAGAACTTTACACCCGTTCTACTAACTATCAGCAATTAATGGCAATATATGATGCAGTTCTATCCCACATTCCGCTCGTAATGGAAGTGGAAAAACAATTATGAAAGAGGCGCAGGAAGGAGATAGTAGCGTTGGCAGGCTGAAGAAAAGAATTTCAAAATATGAAGGCGAGGAGGAGACAAATTAACAACTTGAGTGAGTCCCTGAAAAGAAACTAAATGAACCGCCATAAAACATTGAAAGACCCAACGTAAAGTTGGCGAATTAGTGGGTTTACCCAATTGATTAGGAATAGTATCCTGAGCGATAGCTAAGGCAAGTCTGAGTTGTCGTTGGGCTAAATTATAAACGAGCAAGCAAAGCACCATAATCATGCCCAAAGCCTCAATGCGTTTAGCAGACTTGAGGAAAACACTGGAAGTAAAAAACAAAGGATCTTTGAGGAAACGAAAACCACGCTCAGTTCCCTGCTGAGCCTTGTATTCCCGTAAAGCATCATCAGCCGTGAATTGTAAGGAATCAAGAATATTCGTGGCTAAAATAAACCTGCCACAGCGCTGTCGCTGAGCCAAGATTTCTGAATCTATAGGAATTACCGTCGCGGTAATCCGATACCTAATGCTGGTGGGTATAGCATCAGGTTGTGGCTTACCCCGTTTTGCATAATGTGGTTTTTCTACTGTCTGAATATGGTCGAGTTGGTGCCATTTCATCTGGATTGATAATTTTTCAGCCGCCGCGATCGCGTCAGCAGTACAGGCAAAATCCTGTCTCGCCAAAACCTGTAACTCTTGATAACAGTTTTGTTGAATTTGCTCAAGCTTTTTGTCTAACTTTTTGATGTCTGACTTACGTCTTGCTTGGCTATCAACTAATATCCATCGTTGCCTTACCCCACCATACTCACTCACAGTTTCGACTGTACTGTATCCCTTAAATTTACTTTCTTGCAGGTTAGTTGTGCTTGACAACATTTCACTGGCGGTTTTGATGCTCAATGGCACTCTGGTTAACCATTTTAGTCCTGTCATTGCTACCAGATTTTCTTCACTGTATAGTGCTGCATCGCCTACTCATATTCCCTCAAATGTCCACTGTTCCTTGAATTCTTGTAATAATCCTGCAAATCTTGCTTTGTCGGCTTGATTCCCACTTACTACCTCCATCATCACGGGGATGTCTCCATCTCCTACACAGATCAGGTTCATCATAAATTGCTTCAGGTCGGGTCGATGGTCACGTGAATATCCATGGGTGATTTCGATACTCCCTTCTTCCTCTCTGCCATATTCCCCATCTACGTGAAATGAGGTTGAGTCTATATGTCCTGTTTCTACCTTGATTTCATATCTTGCTACTGCTTTCAGGCTGATTCCTAAAAATGTCTCACTTAGCCCTGCTTCATGTAAGTCATCTAGTACTTGTCCGATGCGGTCATCGTTGATTTGCTCGGCTGTTATTCCTTCTCCCAATAAGTGCTCGGTTGCTTTTCCTTCAAAGAATTTACTAAACATATACAGGGGGGCTGATACAAATCCTAATCCATTCAGGAGCATTGCTTTGACGATTATCCCTGCGCTTACTTTTTCCCTTGAGCTTCTCCCGATTATCGTGTTTATTTCTTCTACGATTCCCATCTCATCAATGATTCCTGCCACGATCCCTAGATGGTCTAGGTTCGATACTTTCATCTCTGTATTAATCCCTGCCTCCTCTGTTTGGCTTTTTGGTAATTATTTTACCCTTCTATTACGAGCGGAATGTGGGTTATATAGCTATCGTCACCCAAGAGGAGCGAACCGCATTTATAGCTGAGATTCGATCGCTGCTAATAACTTTTCCTGTGACCAATTTTGATAGAGATGGCTAGCGATCGCCGCGCCGCCAGCGCCAACCCCCTCTTTGACGAAGCCTTGCTCGTAGGCAAGTAGCTGAGGAAATCGGGATTTAGCAAAACTTAATTGGGTTGCCATTAATGGGACATCCCGCACCGCTAAGGCGAGATCGACGGTATTGCCTGTGGGATCTTCGGCGACCCATCGGGTCGTGCCGACAATAATGGTATTGGGGTTCCATGCAAGCCCTTGATAATTAGCGATCGCTCTAGTGAGGGCATAGATCGCTAACATTTGGGTTCCGCCTGCGAGTAATACGCCACTATGTCGGCTAGCGGCGATCGCCATGCCTGCAACTGCAATTTGCATCGGATCGCCGACGGCGGCTACTACTTCAAAGGGAGTTCGGGCAGTGCGGAGATGTTCTAGACCTGCTTGGACAATTTCCCACTTTTGGGCATGATTGCAGGTGGGATGAGAACTGTTCACTTTATCTTTTGCCTCAATTCCTAAAGCTGTTAAAACTGCTAGAGCCGTAGTCGTACCGCCAACTACACATTCACTCAAAATTATATAGGCTCCTGACTGGGCTAGTTTTTCGCCCCAGACTAATCCCTGTACAAATAATTGCAATACTATTTCTATGGGTAAGGCTTTGCCTGTACTCAGACATTTTGCAGGAATTCCAGCAAGATCGATCGCTTGGGTCTCAGCCGTAGGGGCGATCGCTAAGCCTGCATTGAAAATGAAGAGAGGCAAGTTTTGCGTAGCGATGACAGCACGGGAAATGAAAACGGGAGAAGCGCCAGCGATTAGAGGTGGCAAAGGGAAATTGGGACTTGCTCCTGTGGCGAGAAATTCAGCATCGGCGATCGCTGTATATTTGCGATCTTCGGGTGTCGCACCTGCGGCGGAAATATTCGGGATTAGTCCTGTTTCTGTAAACCCCAGCACACAGGCAAATACGGGACGTTTACCCCGATAGGTTTCGAGCCAAGTTTCGGCTTTTTGACTTTGCGTGTAGATTTTGATCATTTATCCTTTATAGCAAAAGGATTACGCCGTAAACCTTAGCTACTTATTACTTTTTCGTTGGCGACAGCGATCGCTACAGTACTTCACTTCATCCCAGCATTTTTCCCATTTCTTGCGCCATGAGAAAGGTTTACCGCAAACTATACAATCTTTGCTAGGTAAAAAAGATTTATTGCCTTTGTAAGCCATATTTTTGAAAACGTTATAGGCGTTATGCTCTCTGGTTTTGGTTTTTAATTATGCCGAACTACTTATACCAATTCACGAAAGTGTGACAACAATTTTGTGAATTAAAAACCAAATTCAGTAAGGGTTTTCACAGTTCAAAATGGCTACGCCATTTTGAACTGTGGTATTAGATATTATTTTTAGATATTATTTTGAATCAGCGTTACCTTCTGTTCGGCTTTTTCCAGATACTCTCGGCAATGGTGCGATCGCTTTATTCCTTCTTCATAGAGAGCCAGCATCTCATCAAGAGGTGCTTCCCCATCATCGAGAATTTCGACAATTTCTTCGAGACGTTGCAATTGTTCCTCAAAGGAGAGATCTTCTAGATTTTTTTTGACATCATTCGGGGCGGTCATATACTTTCTCGATTACTTGCTTGATTACTTTCTCGATGCTAACTTGGGCGGTTTCAGAGCTTCTCACGACTTCCACTTTAGCAAATGTCCCTGCAAATTCTGAGAGAGATTCATCATTAGTCAGTAGGCGATCGCCTACTTTTAAGAGGGCAAAACCGCGCTGTAATGGGGATAAAGGATACAGCGAGCGCAAATGGGCGGTAATCCTGTCGAGTTTGGTAGTGGATTGGCGCAGATGACGGATTAAGGACTTTTGCATTGATTGCTCGGCTTCGTCTAGTTGTTGAGCGCGATCGTGTAGGCGATCGCCAAAGTTTTGCAGAGCATAGCTATTCGTTAGAGAATTTAACCTTTGGCGATAATCTTGTATTGATTGCTGTAAGCTGCGCGTGAGGCGATTTTCCCAAAAGTCAATTTGCTGTAAAAGCGTATCGCGATCATATTGCGAGACGATTTCTGCGGCGGCGGTCGGTGTCGCAGCGCGTAAATCCGCAACAAAATCGGCGATCGTGAAATCCGTTTCATGCCCCACCGCCGAAATAATGGGAATGCGCGAATGATAGATCGCTTCGGCGACAGGCAAAGTATTAAACGCCCAGAGATCCTCCATCGAACCACCGCCGCGTCCAACGATCAGCACATCCGCATCGGTATTTTGGAGAGCCTTAATTGCGGCGGCAATCTCCTCAGGAGCCGTTTCGCCTTGCACAGCGGCAGGACTGAGATAAATTTGACAATGGGGCGATCGCCGTTGCAAAGTGCTCAAAATATCTTGGAGAACTGCACCCGTTGGCGAGGTGACTACACCAATTTTTAGAGGCAAGGCAGGGAGATCACGTTTTCGGTCGGGATCGAAATAGCCCCTCTCGGCAAGTTCTTCTTTCATGGCGGCAAAGGCAAGATATAAATCACCTTGTCCTGCGGCAATCATGCGATCGCAATCGATCTGATATTTACCACGGTTGGCATAGACTGTCAGCCGACCCTGTACCACGACCTGCATCCCACTTTTAGGGCGAAATGCTAGGGTTTTGCTCGCCCACATTACACAATCGATCTGAGCCGATTCATCTTTGAGCGTAAAATAGCGATGCCCAGAGGCAGCCGTCGTAAAGCCAGAGATTTCCCCTGTCACCCGCACGATCCCAATTTCTTCTCGCAACAAAAGCGTAATTGCTTGCGTCAATCCAGCAACAGTCATCGCTTCTTTAGAACCGCCCATAACACCTTCTGCAAGCCAATCTATGAATACTTTTTTTCGAGCACTGCCCTATTCTATGCTGCTGCTTGCGGTCTTGCCAGTTGCCCTGCAAGCACAAACAGCCGACGAGCTAGGCAATTACTACAAAAATGAAACACCAGTCCAATCTACCCGCAACTCGCAGAACGGCTCAGGTTCATTGTGGCGGGTGGTAGTTGCTGATGGGTTGAACTGTAGGCGGGCTGCGAGTTTACAGAGCCCCGTACTACGCACTTATCTGCGAGATGCTTTGTTGGAGGTAGAGGTTTATCGCGGTGGTTCCGATGAGGTTTTATTTAATGCTGTCGATGAGAATGGCAAACCTTGGATGCCAGTGCGAGGCAAAGACTTTAGTGATGTTTGCTATGTCAGGGCAAATAGTCGATATATTCAGCCAGTGCTGCGTTAATCCCCTAGATTGAAATATCGAGAATCGTGCTGGGAAGCTCTGCTATTCTCTTGGGAATTATACCCAAACTAAAAATGGCTACGCCATTTTTAGTTTTTCAAACCCTTACTAGGTTTGGTTTTTAATTCACAAAAGTGTTGTCACACTTTTGTGAATTGGTCTTAAGTAGCTAGGCATAAGTAAACCTAAAACCGAGAAGAGCATAATACCGCCCGCGCAGCGGGCGGTATTATGCTCTCTGGCTTTGGTTTTTAATTATGCCGAACTACTTACAGCAATTATCGATCAAACGAACCACAAGGAAATTTTTGAAAGCGTTGCTTTGCAACGCTTTCAAAAATTTCCTTGGTTTGGGTTTGAGCGCAAAGCGCTGTAATATATTTGCTCTAAATTTACAGTGACATACCGTAGTATCATAGAATGCAATAGGATAAAATATCTTTAAAATCAGAAATACGGTCTGTTGTGGAACTTTCTTTAAAGAGTGAATATGCAATTTTAGCTATGCTTGAGCTAGCTAATAATACCGCGATCGATCAGCCTCTCCAGATTCGTCAAATTGCTCATCAACAAAATATTCCCGATCGCTATTTAGAGCAGTTGCTAGCGACATTAAAACGACAGGGATTAGTCAAAAGTCAACGTGGAGCCAAAGGTGGCTACGTTCTCGCCCGCGATCCTTGGGAAATTAGTTTGTTAGAAATCATTCGAGGCATAGAAGGTTACGACCCCATCTCTGAAAAAAGCAATAAATCAGGCAGTGAGAGCGCATCTCTTGCGGTAATTCGGGAAGCGTGGGAATTGGCTCAAAAGGCGGCTTCTAATGTGTTAGATGACTGCACGCTCAAGGATCTCTGCGATCGGCAACGGCAGCGCCAAATCGCAACAACTATGTATTACATCTAATACCAAATTACAAAATGGCTACGCCATTTTGTAATTTTAAAACCCTTACTGGGTTTGGTTTTCAACTCCCAAAAGTGTAGCCACATTTTCGGGAATTGGTATAAAGAGAGCGGCGGTGCTTTGCACCGCCACTTTCTTTGGGTAGCAAAATAAAATCACGCTAAAGATCCTAAAGATCACAAAGATCCATGTAAGTAAAACTACTTAGTTGCGATAATCTAGATGTAGATTTGTTAAGCAATTAGTTTATTTACATCTATTTACTCAAAGCGCATTTTTGATGACGACCTTAAACCTCCTGAGAACTCCTACTCTATTCTCCTGTTCCCAAACACTTAGGGTCACTGCATTTGGTGATAGTTTAATCTATGGCTATGGCGATCCTGTTAATGGCGGCTGGATTGAGCAACTACGACGACAATGGATGGCTACATCTCCTAACCATGTCCTCTATAACTTAGGCGTAAGGGGCGATACGGTAGCACAGGTCAATCAACGCATGGAGCAGGAATTTTTACTGCGGGGAGAGCTTCGCAATAACCGTCCCGATCTGATGATTTTATCGGTGGGGGTAAATGACTCGCCACGGGTTGGCAAGCGTCAAGGTCGAAATATGACAGATAGCGATCGCTTTACCCTCGAAATTATCAATTTACTAGATAAGGCTCAGAACCTCTGTCCAGTTATATTTGTGGGCATGGTTCCTGTGGATGAGTTGAAAATGCCTTTCTTAGGATGTATGTATTTCAATCATGAGGATCAGTTCCGCTATAAGGAAGTCACAAAATCAGCTTGCCGATTGCGGGATATTCCCTACTTAGATGTTTTCGATCTATGGCAAGGTCGGGGACAAGATTGGATTAATAATCACTTGAGTGAGGATGGATTACATCCAAATTCTGAGGGTTATAATGCTCTTTTCCAAGATATTCTCCATTGGCAATCCCAAATTCAATTGGAACAACTGATCTACCAACCGATTTAACAGAATCCGCAGTGGAAAATTATCAAAGATGTATTTCCTAAGGCAAAATCGGAGGTAGCGCAAGGGAGAACCCGTACTACCGATATCCGAGAAGTAGTCAATGCCATCTTGTATTGGACAATAAATGGATGTGAATGGGATATGCTTCCGCATGATTTCCCGCCATCAGACACAATTTAGTTTTTCCTAATATGATCTCAATTAATTGATTATCGCTTAAGGCGATCGCCTATCGCCACATCTACAATGCGATCGCTCAAGTACACTCTTCTATCCCTTCACCCTAGAACTTTTGAGCATATTTTTGTAAAAACTCTCTTGGGGTGAGACATTCAAATTCTTGTGTTTGTTCAACAAGTACGCGAATTAGTTTGTAGTTTCTTGAGACAAAACATTGGGCTTTTCCTTGCTTGGCGGTGAGATAAACACCTGCATCTTCACGGGGAATGATGCCAGCATAAGCGATCGCTTGAATATCTTGGTCGTATACAAATATAAAATCAATTTGTAATTGCTGCCAAAGTCTTGCTAATAGACCACACATTCCAGTAGGGATAAAATTTTGCTTTCATTGCTTTCAAGATCGAGAGCTCCCAAAATAAAGATATTGGTATCGAGAAATATCGAGTTTGGCAAGCTAGACATTAATTTTCTCGTCGTTAAGTCTCTGTTCTCTTTCGGTTGCTAATTCCTGTTTTACGTCCTGAATTAGTTGCATTATTCTGTCGGGTGAGTCGTAGCCAGATTTTGCAAAAAGTTGACGTGACATGTCTGCGAATCCTTCGGCTGACAAGTTCTCTCTCCGATCGCTAATTCCTATTAAAGCTTGAAACATTTCCAAACTTAACAAGACTGCTTTTTGCTGTCCTTCTTGGACTAGGGTTATAGCTTCTCTTTTAGATGTAGCCTGTTGGATTAGCTGAGAAAGCTCTTGATTATCGAGAACAGTTGCTTCTAGCATGGTTTTTACCTTTTGAGGATAATCACAATTTTATTTTATCTGCGATCGCCTATCAGCACATCTACAATGCGATCGCTATTTAAAAAAGGCGATTAAGACAGCCGATAGGGTTGTTGTTGCTTGGGGAAATAACGGGAAGTTAATGCAACGCGATCGCCATGTTTTGGAGTTGCTATCTAAACACAATATTCAACCTCACTGTTTAGGTATTACAAAAGCAGATTATCCATGCCATCCGCTATATGTTATGTGTAGTAATCAATCTAGCGTTTATAGATATAATTTAGATTTTAAAGTGTCCTAATTATTTAGTTAATTAGTGTAACCTTATTCAAAAAAACGCCTAAAATCGCTACAATGTCTTTACAATAAAGGATTGACATTTTACTAGAGCCATCTTTTGAATCTAGATCAACTCTTAGACCAACTCGGATATACTCAGTCACAAAATTATCGCTCTACGCACGAGTCTTCGCAGGAGCCATTAACTGAGCATCTTTTTCGTGCGGCTAAGAAAGCTGGAGTTCAAGGAGCCTATTTTTTTCAGACTAGCCCACCCGAACAAAAAATTCTTCCGCCACGTCCTGCTGTATATGTTGCTGAAGCTAAGACAAGGGAGGAAGCTAGAGAAATTCATAAGAGACTTTGGAATTTAGGCAATACACCGTTCTTAGTTATTTTGCTACCTAATGAAATTAGAGTTTATACAGGATTTGACTTTTCTCAGAGAAATGAGAAAAAGGGACTAGTATACGAAATCCAAGATATTGCCAAGCTCACTTTTGAAAACATCCGTGAGAAGCTTGTAGATTTTGGATCTAATTCTATTGATTCTGGAAAAATTTGGCAAACCCAGTCAAAGCACATTACTCCTGAAAATAGAGTAGATATACACCTACTTAATAATCTAGAGAAATTAGAAGAACACTTAGAGAGTAGGGGCGTAGATCTTTCAATTATTCATGCTTTGATAGGGAAGTATGTCTATATTCGTTATCTCTACGATCGAAAGATTCTCTCAAGAGAATGGCTGGCAGAAAACAATATAAATTTAGACACCATTCTAGGGCGCAATGCAACTCTAGAAGGATTACTAAAATTAACAGAGCTTTTAGAAAATCGTTTTAATGGGGCTATTTTTCCTTTGCCTTCAAATGTAGAAGAGATATTAGGTAATGATGAGATTGTTGCTTTAGTTGCTTCTTCATTTAAAGGCGATGATCTTGAATCAGGGCAGATGCATCTTGACTTTAACGCTTACGATTTTTCTTATATCCCAGTTGAAACATTATCATCCATCTATGAACAGTTTTTGAATTCACAAGGAACAGGCAAAAAAGTTGGTGCAGTTTATACTCCTGAACCTGTAGCAGATTATTTACTATGCGAACTACAAGAATCTAAACCATTACAAAAAGGTATGAGAATTCTTGATCCCTGTTGTGGCTCAGGAATTTTTCTGGTATTAGCCTACCGACGACTTATTGAATTGGAAGTTGCTCAAAGACAAAAAAATCCTCCTAAACCTGAAGATTTAAGCAAAATTCTCGCTAATATCTATGGTGTAGAAAGAAATAGAGAAGCTTGCTATGTTGCTGAATTCAGTTTGATTTTGACACTGCTAAGCTACATCAATCCACCAGATTTACAACATAATAAAGAGTTTAAGTTCCCTTTACTCCATAATATTCAAATATTTGAATGTGATTTTTTCGACGATGAATCAGACTTCTGGCAACAAGATAAAAAGTTTGACTGGATTGTTGGAAATCCACCTTGGATTGAAATCAAACCAAGTCTAAAAGATGAAGAATTTGCTAGTTCTTGGATTAGAAGAAATATAAAGGAAAGACATGTTGCTGGAAATAGAGTCTGCGAAGCTTTTAGCTGGCGTGTGGTCGATCTACTAACACTTAATGGATGTGTAGGACTACTGATCCATGCCAAAAGTCTTTTTAATCATGAATCAGAAAAATATCGAAAGCAGTTTTTCACACAACAAGAAATCTTAAGAGTTACAAATTTTTCTAATTTGGCTTATGTTCTTTTTGGTGGTAGAGGAGAAGCTCCTGCTGCAACGATTATTTATCGAAAGGCTATACCCAATGTACATAAGTCTCAGATTATCCACTACGCTCCCTTTGTTGCTAATCAAGTTTCTAATCGTCCTTGGAAGCAGGACAAAAAAAATACAACTTGGATAATAACTATTAATTCAAATGAGATACAGTCAATAGACCCAGAAGACATAGAAAACGGAGATGTAGCTCCTTGGAAATTGGCTCTTTGGGGAAATTATAGAGACAGTAAAGCTATTCAGAGAATAAAGAGTCTGTTTAAAGGCAATCTTTTTGAACTTACTCAAAGTTATGGTTGGAACTTTAATGTAGGCATTCAGCTAAAAGATATTAGCGTTTTAGGTGAACTTAGAACAAAGGAAGTTGAGCCCGTACCATATTTAGGCGGCAAACAATACTTTGATGTGGATTCTATGAATAAAGCTAAGCATAAATTCTCAATTCCAGAAAATGTTCTTAAACCCATCCCAAATGAAAAATTGTTTATAAGAAAAAGAGGAGGAAAAGTAGGATTGGGCATTATAAATGCACCACACATTATTTTAAATCCAAACTATTTCGTTTATGGTGAAGATGATTTTGTTATTCCTGATCCTCATTTAGGAATTTCTGCGAACAAGCAGGATGAAGATTATCTGCGTGCACTTTCAGTCTTTTTAAGTTCTAGTATCATAAAATATTACTTGTTTTTTCAAAGTCCATCTTGGGGCGTTGATCGAAACAGAATATACTTTAAAGATGTTAAAAATATTCCAGTTTGTGACTTCTCTTTGGAACAGATTAAAAGCCTCTCAAATTTGCAAAGAGAGTTAGAAATAGCAGAGTTGTCTGGAGAAAAACTTACTAGTTCACTACAAAATTATCTTGATGAAAAAATCCAAGAGATTTTAAGGATTCCTAAAAACCTTAGTATCTTAGTGAGTGACTTTAGTAATATTCGACTAAAACTAAATAAGGGCAAAGTAGTTGTCTCTGCAACTGCACAACCACAAGAGCATGAGTTACTCAGATATGGTTCATGTTTGAGAGATGAGCTTGATTCCTTCACTGAAGGAAGTGGGCTTCGGCACAAAGTTAGCTTGACCTACTCCAAAAACTTAATTGTATGTTCAGTAGAGTTTGTCCGTTCAGACACAATTACCTCATTAGATGTAATTGTCGAAAAAGCGCAGGGAGATATATCTTTATTTCTAAATTACATTCAGGAGAAAGCTAAACAACGTTTTAGTCAATGGGTATATGTGCAGCGAAGTTTGCGTATCTACGATGATTCAAGGGTTTATATTTGCAAGTCTTCTCGATTAATTGATTGGACTAGAACCCAAGCCCTGAACGATTCAGATGACATCATTGCGGAGATCCTCACAGCAAAGCGTGGATTACATGAGGATGTTCAATAATGGTAGCAGAAAATCTTAACTCATTCGCTTTACACTGCTTTGACTATGGACTTCGACGAGATGCACATCAGCTTCTTGCTTGGGGGTATCAAGATGCCCTGCATAAAATTCACTGCAAATTAGAAGAAGAGGAAATTACTGGGCTGATTGTTGAAGCCATGAGAGAAAAACTTAAAGATATCAACATACCAGAAAGGTTTTATGACCGATATTCAGTAGCTGAAGAAAAACCATTAGCAGTTGATGGGCGAACTGGTAAACGAAGGCTCAAGTTAGATATTGTTATTGAAAGTAAATTTCCTCATAAGGTAAGACCAGAGTATATCTTTGAAGCAAAGCGTCTACAAAAGAATGGGTTCCCCATTGGCGAATATGTAGGTGAAGATGGATTGCAATGTTTTGTCAAAGGCGTTTATGCATCACAGTACATAGAAGCAGCTATGGTAGGCTATGACCAAAGTGGCGATGCAATTTATTGGGAAAAAGAGTTAAGACGGCGTTTTGATAGTGATCTACACAATGATTTATGCATCAAACAACTATTACAGAAAGCTCAAGTTCTATCCTCTCTGAATGATGTATGGACTAGCGAACATGAAAGAGAAGAAAATGACTCCATAGTTATCTATCATATTTTTCTTGACTGTTCTGCTGCTCCTGAGTAAAAACGATTCGAGTCGCTATGCTTAAAGGATGAGCATATAATTATTAGACTTCATCGGAAATAAAGAGGAGATAAGCCGTAAGCCTATTTCCCAATTGAGATGCTCAAGTTAAGCAACCTTCCCATGTCTCATCGTAACCCTGAAATTGTGTAATCCACAAGAAGTTTCC
>NZ_SELU01000065.1:0-32842 GCF_006861605.1 Pseudanabaena sp. UWO310
TGCAAATGTTGCAGCAACATTTCTCGGAATAGGTTAATCTCTTTCATGGGGGTTTTATTTGTGATGTGGTTATCTCTTATAAAACCCCTTCCTGCTTACTTTTGCAACTTTTTGTCCTGTACTAAGATGTCCCCGATATCACTTTCACCCCCAACAACAGCTAAGAAAATCTGGACAGATGCCGAGAATGATATTAATAGATGGGAAATGTGATGAGCTGGTTAATGGAGGACTGAACTGCCCGATGGCTTTTTAGATGGCGAACAAGATTTAGCGATCGCGATAAACAATAAAATCGGTTAGATTAAATTTTGGAAATTTTACCCATAATTACTACGTTTAGGCTATTTTGAAAGAATGAGGTAAATACTAGTTCAAAAATACTTATCAAAACTTTTCTATCTCATACTATTTGAAGCAAACCATTATCAAGATATTTGAGTTAAAAAAATGAACACAGATACAATTTTAACTGGCTTAAAATCTTTTGAACTCAAATATAATCCCGAGTTTCTTGAAGCGGTCTTGGACAAGAAAGAAGAAATCACGCCCTATCTCATTGCCGCTTTGGAACAAGTTAGAGACGATCCTAAAAGACAGTTAAAAGAGTATGATGATGAATTATATATCTATGCCCTAATCTTGTTAGGGCATTTTCAAGAACCACAAGCTCATCAAGTAATTATCGATTTGTTCAGTTTACCTGAGCCCTTCCCAGAAGAACTATTTGGCGACATTATCACCGAATGCTTACCAATTCTTTTGTTACGAACTTGCGGAGGTTCCATTGAAGGGATAAAATCTCTCATCCTCAACAAGAATGCCTATGAATTTAGTCGTGGTTCCGCCATTGTTGCGATGAGTTATGCGTGGGTTGAGGGAATTGTTCCCCGATCGGAACTGTTATCTTTCTTTGGTGGACTATTTACAGGAGATGAAGCTGCTCCAGATTCATTTTTTTACTCTCAACTAGCCTACACTTTGTGTGATATTTGTCCTGAAGAATTAGTAGATGTCCTTAACGACGCTTTAGACCGAGAGCTATTCAATGATATAAGTATCAATCAGGACGATATTCAACAAGCCTTAGATTTAGGGCAAGAGAAAAGTCTCGCCCGTCTCAGGGAAGAAATCGCTAAAGCATCCTTAGATAACATCTATGAAGCTATCGAATACTGCACTGGTGCTCAGATTGGAATGCTTCCCCCTCCTGTAATAACTCAACCACAGGTGAATAAGCCAAAAACAAATCAAGTTTGGAAGCAGCCAAATCTTAAACCTAAAAAGAAAAAAAACTTCTGGGAGCTATAAATTATAGCTGCCGCCAATGCAAACTCAAGTCAAGGAAATTTTTGAAAGCGCTGCAAAGCAGTGCTTTCAAGAATTTCCTTGACTTGAGTTTGAGCGCAAAGCGCTGTAAATGCATACTTGCTGGGTTTATGATAAAACTTCTAAGTAAGTAGCTGGGTACAATTAAATATAAACCCCAAAAAGCTGTAGCGCACGCGCAGCGTGCGCTACAGCTTTTGATTCTGGGCTTTAATTATACTCAACCCCCTTAACTGGGCATAATTAAAACCTAACTTAGTTTTGAACTAAGACCGCAAGGAGTAATCTATTACAATGACCAAAGGCAGATTAGAGGCTTTTAGCGATGGCGTTATCGCCATTCTGATCACGATCATGGTGTTAGAGTTAAAAGTTCCCCATGCATCAACCTTAGAAGCATTACGTCCCTTGATTCCCGTATTTCTGAGTTATGTACTTAGTTTTATCTACTTGGGAATCTATTGGAATAATCATCACCATATGTTACAGGCTGTGAGACAGGTTAATGGTGGAGTTTTATGGGCAAATATGCATTTGCTATTTTGGCTATCGCTGATCCCCTTTGTAACAGCATGGTCGGGCGAGAACTTGTTCTCTGCTGTACCAGTTGCACTCTATGGTGTGGTACTTATGATGTCAGCGATCGCTTATTACATTCTGAGCCGTCTATTGATCTCTCATCATGGGCAAGATTCTACATTGGCGATCGCCCTTGGCAGAGATTTCAAAGGTAAAATCTCAGTGGTGATTTATGCCCTAGCAGTTCTGCTTTCTTTCCTAAACCCATGGCTCTCTCTCATGTTATATGTTGCCGTAGCGATTATGTGGCTAATTCCCGATCGCCGTATTGAGAGGACATTGAGTTCTTAAGTAATACCAAGGTAAGAAATGGCTACACCATTTCTTACAGCAATTATCGATCAAACAAACCACAAGAAGAGCTTTGAAAGCTCTTCTTGGTTTGGGTTTGAGCGCAAAGCGCTGTAACTTGGTATTACTTAGCCTCCATCCAATTTTTGCCCGTATGAATATCCACTTCTAGCTTTACTGACAGCTCTAGCGCCGATTCCATGGCGGTTTTGATTTTCGGTTGCAGTTCAGCAACTTCATCGGGCGGAACCTCGAATACAAGTTCGTCATGGACTTGCAGTAGCAATCGTGCTTGATAGTCTTTGAGAATTTCATGCACCCTTAACATCGCTAATTTCACAATATCGGCACTGGTTCCCTGTATTGGAGCGTTAACCGCCGATCGCAACAAGGCTGCCTTTTGATAGCCCGCCATATCCTTGAGATTGCGAAAATAGCGTCTTCTTCCTAGCACGGTTTGGACATAGCCATCGCGTTCAGCTTCCACTTCCACACTTTGCATATAGGTGAAAATGCGTTCATAGCGCTGATTAAACTTCTCAATGAATTGCTTGGCTATTTTAACGGAGACACCAATATCACGGCTAAACTTCTGCGCTCCCATGCCGTAGATTACGCCATAGTTAATGATTTTAGCGAGGCGACGTTCTTCGCTATTTACGTCTTCTTTCTCTAAGAGTAGTTGTGCTGTAACTGTATGCACATCTTCCCCAGCATTAAAGGCTCGCATCAATTCAGGTTCTTGGCTTAAATGGGCAAGAATCCGCAATTCAATCTGGGAATAGTCAGCAGCCAGTAAAATCCAATCTTCCTTGGGCAAAAATCCCGCACGGATCCGCTTACTGAAAGCAGTACGAATGGGAATATTTTGTAAATTGGGATTGGAACTACTTAAGCGTCCTGTGGCGGTAACAGTTTGATTGAAATCGGTATGCACGCGCCCAGTTTTGGGCTGAATGAGGGATGGCAAAGCATCGACATAGGTGGATTTGAGTTTCGCCAGAGTACGGTTTTCGAGAATGGTATCAATCAGAGGTTCACCTTCTAATTTATTAAGAACAGTGACATCAGTAGAGAAGCCAGTCTTGCTTTTGCGAGATGCTTTCTTAAATTTGTCGCCAAGTTTTTCCAATAAAATCTCACTCAATTGCTTTGGTGAGTTGAGGTTAAATTCCTGTCCTGATTCAGCATAGGCTTTGATCGCTAAAGCATCTAAATCCTTTTCCAGTTCCTGCGAGAAAACACTCAAATAATCCTTGTCAATTCTGATGCCACGCCATTCCATTTCCGCAAGGATTGGCTCTAGGGGCATTTCTAAGTTTTGGAACAAGTTCCATAGTTCGGGAACCTCTTTTAATTTCTCTTCTAAAATTGGTCGAATATGATAGGTAATGTAGGTGTCCATGCCGCAATATTGAGCGACAGCGGGGATATCTACTTCAGCGATCGATTTGAGTTTACCGACGAGGATTTTATAACTAACGGTGCGGATTTGCAATAATTCCATCGCCAGATCGTCAAGCTTATGACTAGCTTCGGGATCGATCGCATAGCTAGCAATCATCGTGTCAAAGACCACGCCTGCTAGTTCGATGTCTGCGGATTTAAACATCAAGCGATCGAACTTGGCATTCTGTAGGTATTTGGGATAGGTAGCATCTTCGAGAATTGGTTTGAGAATTGCTCTTACTTCTTCCCATTTCAGGTTTTGCCCAGAGCTATGACTTATATGACTTAAAGGGATATAGGCAACTTCGCTAATGGATTCTCCCCAACAGCAACCAATCCCTACTAACTCCGCCTCAAAGGGATTTAATGCCGAGGTTTCCGTATCCCATGCTGTCGGTTGTTTGTTGCTCAGGATTTGGCATAGGTTTTCTAATTTTGCGATCGTGTCAATAATTTGTACATCTAATTTCAAAGATGCGGAAGCAGCGATCGCTTGATTCTCCTCTTGCTTAGCAAAGTCAAACCATAGCTCCTCATCATCCCCATTCTGAGATGATGTTTTGCTCCCCTCTCCCTGTGGGAGAGGGGCTGGGGGTGAGGGCTTTTTCTCATAATTTCCCGACAACTTCGCCTGAATCTGATCGACTCGATTCACAAAGGCTTTTAGTTCGAGTTCCTCTAATAGTGGGATTAACTCCTGAGTGTCAAAACCTGTCAATTTACAATCAGCGATCGCGACGGGAAGCGGCACATCGGTTTTGATCGTTGCCATAAATTGCGAATGCTTCGCATCCTCAATCCCCTGCTCTAATTTGGTTTTAATCGCTCCCTTCATGCTCGGTAAAGCTGCCAAAATATTCTCTAAGCTGCCATATTCCTCTATTAATTTGACCGCCGTTTTCTCGCCAATCCCCCGCACCCCAGGAATATTATCAGAAGCATCACCGCATAGGGCTTTATAGTCCACAACCTGTGTGGGCATCACACCTAGGCGTTCTTTCACCTGATCGGCGTGATATTCGACGATCTTATCTTTTTGTCCTAAGTTCAAAACCGAAATCCGTTTGTCAGCATCAATTAACTGAAACAAATCGCGATCGCCGCTTAAGATCTTGACGGTATAGCCCTCCGCACTCGCCGCTTGAGATAACGTTCCCAATACATCATCGGCTTCAAAACCTGCTTGGGTAATCGCTGGCAGATTCATCGCGGCTAATACTTTTTGTAAGTTCTGAATATCGGGAATAAAGCTCTCAGGAGTTTCGGAGCGATTTGCTTTGTAGGTATCGTCGATTTCATGACGAAAGGTCGGGGTGGCAAGGTCAAAGGCGATCGCTACGGCAGCAGGTTTTTCGCGATCGAGCATCTCAATTAATGCTTTCAAGAAACCAAAACAAACACTAGTGGGGATTCCTGTCGAGGTGCGCAATCCGCCTTCGGGATGTTTACCAAAGGCATAAAAGGCTCGAAACGCGAGGGAATGTCCGTCAACGAGTAAAAATGTGGGATGTGCTTGTTCGCTTGACATGATGCTTAGTTGGAGATTTTGGAGATTTGGCGCGATCGCTAGTCCTAGGTTAACCGATTGCTAAGTAAGTGGCATCGTGTTGTCGCGCCTCGCGCAACAACACGATCTTGGGTTTTAATTCTGTCCTAACAAGACTGGCAGTAGCTATAAGTCTATGCCAAATACGAACACCAATCGCTCCAACTTCCTGCATACAGTTTGCCAGTCTCAATTCCTGCCAATTGCAGCGACAGTAAATTCACGCAAGCAGTTACCCCCGAACCACAATATACGATTACTTCTTGAGCATTTTGCACCTGCTGCCAACGATCGCTTTGATTGGCTATTACAAAACCTTGATCATTAGTAACTTCCAGCCAAGGATAATTAACTGCGCCTTCGATATGTCCCGCGATCGGATCGATGGGTTCGCGTTCGCCTCGATAGCGATCGCCTTCTCGCGAATCCACAAGGACGACTTCTGGCAAATCCTTACGAGCCTTTACCATTTCGCGATCGACAACTATTTCTGTTTGTAGTTTGGGAATAAACTTGCCAGCTTTTGCTTCAGGGATTTCGTTACTAACAGGGTATTTCTGTGCTTGCCATCCAGCAAAGCCACCATCTAACACTGCCCGATGCTCATGTCCCATATACTGCAATAACCACCAGAGTCTTGCGGCAAAACCCAAGCGAGAATCATCGTAGATAACGACCATGGTCTCTCCTGAAACTATGCCTATTTGGGAAAGCTTACTAGCAAGTCGGTCAAAGTCGGGTAAGGGATGTCTACCGCCATGGCTTTGGACGGGACTGGACAAATCAAGATTGAGATCGAGATAATGAGCACCCTCAATATGGCTCCCTTGATATTGCTTAAGCCCCAGTTCGGGATCGTTTAACGAAAATCGACAATCCACAATGATAAGTTGCTGATCATGGAGGTGGGTATGGAGCCATTCAGCCGAGACAACATGACGATTGCTGCTATTACTAAATATTGTCGATCGCATATTTTTCATTGGGAGGAGTAGGCAGTTATCGCTATAGCTATATTCACTTAAGTCAGGACATCAAGCCCAAGAGAGAGTTGCGGCGCGAAGCGCCGCAACTCTCTCTTGGATTCACTGACTATAGCTATAACACCAAGTTTATCAGGACATAAGGGACTGACTAAAAGAATGACTAAATTACAAACCAAAAGCCGTAAATTTGAGCCCCTACGGGGCTCAAATTTACAATTTATTTTGCGCAAGCACTTATAATTCGAGGCTCTCTAGGTTTTCTGGTTTAAGATCGCGTTCCATTAGTCCCTCAACGGCTTGTTGTAATGTAATTTCTCCTTTTAGCAGTCGGTATACGTAACGCGATACGGGGACACTTATTTTTTCCCGATCGCTAATTTCGATCAGTACGTTGGCAGTATTTACTCCCTCAGCCGTACCCTGCACCTGCGCGATCGCCTCGTCGAGACTCAGCCCCTGCGCGATCGCATAGCCCACTTGATAATTGCGACTGAGGTTGCTATTGCAGGTAGCCAGCAAATCGCCTAAACCCGATAAGCCCCAAAAAGTTTCAGGTTGCGCCCCAAAATAAACGCCGACCCGAATAATTTCGATCAGCGATCGGGCAATCAATGCCGATTTAGCATTTGTACCCAAATTTAAACCGTCACAAGCCCCCACAGCGATCGCAATAACATTTTTAAGCGTGCCACCTAACTCCACCCCGATGGGATCGGAATTTGTATAGACTCGAAAATTTCGCGATGCAAAAATATTTTGAATTAATTGAGCAGCATCAGCGTTATGGCTAGCAACCACTGTCGCCGCAGGCTTACCCTCCATAATTTCCTTGGACAGATTGGGACCCGACAAAACAACGAGGGGATGGTGGGGGACTAAGGATTGCCAAATTTGGGAGGGAGTTTTGCCCGTCGTGGGTTCTAGCCCCTTAGTGGCGCTAACCACAACTGCGTGGGGGAGTAACTTAGCAGTTTGTAATTTTTCGGCGATCGTTCTTACACCCTTAATCGAAACTGCGGATATAATCGCATCACTATTACTTACCAATGCCGCGAGTGAAGATTGACTTTGGCGCGACCAGATTTGAACATGGCAGTCATTTCTTTGAACGAGATTAGCTAGCGCCGATCCCCATGCCCCAGATCCAATGATCGTCACATTCTTTAAGTCTGATTTCATGTTTTGCATAATTATTTTGGTTAAACCCAAAGGAGCATAGCCAGTTTGAACCATTTTCCTTTGTTAGAAGTCAGGCCTTAGCAAAAACAAGACTAGAAGCCAGACTCCAAATCGAGACGGTGATATAATAGCGTGCAAAAGCCTCTCAAGTCTGAAAACTCTGATAGGTGAGATGTTGATTTACTTTAACTATCAATATCCCATCAAGAGCATTAGTTGATGAGGGGTACTTTCGCTCATTTCTTGAGGAAGGCTGGCAACAATGATCGAAATGAAGGTGGCTGGGATTGCTATTGATGCGGTCAGCCGTAATCCTATCGTCCTACTGCGAGATACTTTAGAACGGAGAGCCTTACCGATCTGGATCGGCGAGGCTGAAGCAAGAGCCATTAATGGCGCGATCGAGGGCAGACCCTTAGAACGTCCGATGACCCACGATCTCATGCTAAATTTCTTGGATGCATGGGGCATAACTGTGGAACGAGTCGTCGTTCATGCTCTCAAAAACAGTACTTTTTATGCTGTGGTAACGGTATCACAGGGAGATATCAAGAAGGATATGGACGCGCGTCCTAGTGACGCGATCGCGATCGCAGTTCGGGCTAAATGTCCGATCTGGGTAATGGAAGAGGTAATTCTCGAAGCTTCAATTCCTGTGGATCAAGATGCAGATGAGGCCGAAAGAAGAGCATTTCGCGAATTTTTAGCAAAACTCACCCCAGAAGAGTTAGTCAAAAAAAGTGGGTTAGAAAGTAATTAACGTGAGTTCGGAATAATTTGAAACGGGATTTGAGCAAGGGTTTGCTGCGCAAACCCTTGCTCAAATCCCAAAAGTAAAAGCCCTGCTATGCAGGGCTTTTACTTTTGGGATTTGAAAATTTGCCAGCTTAACCCGTTTTGATTAGCAACGGTCATAGGGCAGTTATACCAAATCACAAAATGGCGTAGCCATTTTGTGCTCTTAAAACCTTTACTGGTATTGGGTTTTAATTCCCAAAAGTGTAGCTACACTTTTGGGAATTGGTATTACTACCTTACGAAGCTTGCCTAAAAAACATGACTTTGGCGATAGGCTAGTTGGCAGCAGGCTAGTTGGCAGAATTAGTATTAGAGACTAGGTTAATAATTCCGCGCAAACGAGATTCACTAGGTTTGAGATCATTCTTGAGGTCATTATTAGTTTGATTGATCCCAAACTGTCTTTCGGCAACTTCGCCTTCTTTACCTAATACCTTTGTTGGTTGATTGTTGTAGCTGAGGGCAACCGAGGACGCATTGCCAACTCTGATGGAAATTAGGCGATCGCCAGACCAAGCGACCTTTTTGCCTTCATTCAGTACACCCTCAAATTCGGTCTTGCCATCAACCGTAACGCGCATCCAAGATTCCCCTTGCATGACCAGCCCCACATTAACAGGCTTATTACCAACAAAGGTAAAATCACCGTTAGCACCTATCTTGGCATTATTGGGCGAATTATTTGCAGCAATCCCACTACCCATAGTCCAACTCATCAGCAAATTATTGAGGCTAGAGCTAGTTTCAACTGTAGAACTAGCTGGCGATTTACCAAGATTATCCTTAGGAAGGGGGGAAACTTTAGAGTCTGGAACTGAACTGACTACGGGCAAATTTAAATTGATCGGAGATGCCAGAGCCGTTGGGTCAGTAACACCTTGTTTGAGGATTTCTAGACCACCGATTTTGGGTAGGAGGCTTTCGGTAGGCTCAACAAGCTTCGATCTGGAGTTGCCGAGCTGAGCGGCGTTACTAAAGTTAGTTTGACTGTCGTTAATCTTATTAGCATCAGGGGAATTCATAAAGGTTGCCAGCAGACTAACCGCTCCCGCGATCACCCCAACATAAAGCGCATATAGGTGTAAGGGTCTTAGCTCGGCAGCAGCACTACCAGCCCATTTTTGTTCTGGCAAAACTGGATTGAGGGGAAATTCCTCAGAAAGATCGCCAACTCCTAAAGCATTACCATACTTGCGAATAAATCCACGTACATACACAGGCTCAGGCAACGATTCCATTTCACCATCTTCGATCGCCCGTAGGTATCGTTCAGAAATTAATGTGGTCGCAGTTAGGTGAGGAATTGATAGCTCTTTATCTTCGCGAACTCGCTTAAATTGCGCTCCGATTTCTGCTAATTTCTCTGCTTGCTTCGAGGTTGTAATATTCACAATACTCACAGACATTTAGAAAGAGATTGGACTGACTGACTCAAATGGGCTTTCAGTCGAACTTGGACAACCACAAGTTCTATGTAGAGCGTTGTTGTATGGAGCAATCGAATTTAATTTAGATTACCTACCTTGACTAATATAACATTCTGCAAAGTTTTCACAGCAAATTATACCAAAACTAATTTTATCTGAACAGCTATTGTGCTTAAAGCTAATGGCTTAAAGCTATTGTGCTTAAAGCTATTGTGCTTTAAGCCATTAGCTATCGCCAAATGTACGAGGACATAAACCCCAAGAATTGACTGGCGGCGCGAAGCGCCGCCAGTCAATTCTTGGGGTTTGATTTGTTAAACCAGAGAGCATACCGCCCACGCAGCGGGCGGTATACTCTTCTAGGTTTTAAGTTTACTTATGCCTAGCTACTTAAAAGATCAATTTATACCTATTCCCGAAGTGTGACAACACTTTTGGGAATTAAAGACCGAACCCAGTGAGGGTTTTCCAAACTCAAAATGGCGTAGCCGTTTTGAGATTTGGTATTATAGCTGCCGCCAGTTTTGTTAGGACAAAATCAAAACCCCAAAGAGAGTTGCCGCGCGGAGCGCGGCAACTCTCTTTGGGGTTTTATGTCCTGATACAGTTGGCGGTAGCTATAATTTGTCTTTGAGCAAATTGCCAGCAAAAAATGTCTGTGCCACAGAATTAATGCTACAGAAGTAATTATTTAACGATATGGCTGCTGTCATCGCTTGCATTAGGACAGAATCAAATCCCAAGAATAGAATGGCGGCGCTTCGCGCCGCCATTCTATTCCCAAAGATGGGTGGCGGCGCGAAGCGCTGCCACCCATCTTTGGGGATGGCTATAGCAGTTGAGCCTGTTGAAACGTGGGATACAAGGTCGCGATCTCACGATCGCTTAAATGTCTATAGGTTCCGCTTTTAAGGTTATTGAGCGAAATTGAGGCGATCGCCACTCGATGCAATGCTAAAACTGGATGCCCGAATTGTTCCGCCATTTTCCGAATTTGCCGATTGCGTCCTTCAGACAGAACTATTTGTAATAGGGTGCGGGAATTCTGGTGGGGAGAACGTTCTACTTGAAGAACATTGACAACAGCAGGAAAAGTCCTTTTACCCTCAAGCATAATTCCCTCTTGCCATTGTTTAATCTTGATCTCGCTGGGAATATCCTTGACCCAAACTTCGTAGGTTTTGGAAACGTGATGCCGAGGATGCATTAAGTAATTGGCAAATTCACCATCATTAGTGAGGATCAAGGCTCCACTGCTGTTGTAGTCCAACCTTCCCACGGGGTAAACATGTTTGTATGGCGATGGCAGAATGTCTATCACAGTTCTGCGGGATTGGGGATCATCACAGGTAGAAACTACACCGATGGGTTTATTAAGTAGTAGATATATCAACTGGGGAGCATGGGTTTGCAATAACTTGCCATCAACTTCAATGCGATCGCGCTCTGGGTCGGCTTTAGTTCCCAATTCAGCGATCGTCTGACCATTGATTGCCACCCTGCCAGCCAAAATTAGCTGCTCGGCTTCTCTACGAGAGGCAATGCCATGCCTAGAAAGAATTTTTTGTAAGCGATCGCCCATGCCTAAATATTAATCGATTAGTTTGGTTAACCAGCATAACAAGTATCGCTATCGTTACCAAATCTTAAGAAACAGAGTCTTGATGCGCTTACTGCATCGCGCCATTGCAATTATTAAATAATATTGAAAAATATGTAGTTTCCTATACGAAGCGGGATCAAAACGTTAAGTAGTGTAAAGCCCATACAAAGTCGCAATAGCGCTTGAAAACTAGGAATTTGGGATTTTGCTCCAACAGCGATCGCCCCAATATAAAGTTTCGAGAATGAGCCAAGAAAACAGCAAATAGCAAAAAACATGGCAAATAAAATTGAAGACCTCAAAGCTGTCAAGGATGGTCTGGCGATTAAAGCCGAAATAGCTCGCTTCGCGGAAATTGGCTGGGAAGCGATCGACGATGACGATTTGCAGCATCGCCTGAAATGGCTAGGCGTATTTTTTCGTAAAAGTACCCCTGGGCGTTTTATGGTCAGGATGCGAATTCCCAATGGATTGTTGAACAGCGATCAAATGCGTGTCCTTGCTTCTGTAGTTGAGAAGTGCGGCGACCATGGCGTAGCGGATATTACCACCCGCCAGAATATCCAGATGCGTGGCATCGAGATCGAAGATGTACCTGAGATGTTTGAGAAGTTTCGCGCTGTCGGTCTGACAAGCGTTCAGTCAGCGATGGACAATATTCGGAATATTACGGGATCGCCTGTGGCGGGTATTGATGCCAATGAGCTTTATGACACTCGCGAGCTCGCCATCCAAGTTCAGAACCTACTGACCAATAATGGTGAAGGCAATGCCGCCTTTACGAACTTACCTAGGAAATTTAATATTGCGATCGCTGGTTGTCGTGATAATTCTACCCATGCGGAGATCAACGATCTCGCTTTTATTCCTGCTTTTAAAGAAGACTCTTCCGAAACCTTTGGCTTTAACGTTCTCGTAGGTGGATTCTTCTCAGCGAAACGGATTGCGGCGGCAATTCCTCTTAACGTATGGGTTCCTCCTGAGGATGTGGTTGCACTCTGCGAAGCCTTACTCATCGTATTTCGCGACCATGGTCTGCGCGAAAACCGTCAAAAAGCTCGACTGATGTATCTCATTGATGAGTGGGGAATTGAAAAATTCCGTATAGAAGTTGAGAAGCAGATGGGTAAGTCCTTAGCCACAGCGGCGGCTAAAGATGAGATCTCATGGGAAAAACGCGACCATATCGGCATTCACCCCCAAAAGCAAGAGGGATTAAATTACGTCGGGCTCCAAATTCCCGTCGGGCGCATGTATGCTGCCGATCTATACGAACTCGCTCGTCTTGCCGATACTTACGGCAATGGCGATATCCGTCTTACGGTTGAGCAAAATCTGCTGATCACCCATGTTAGCGATCGCCAAGTGCCACTACTTCTGCAAGAGCCCATCCTTCAGAAGTTCCCGGCCGCGCCGAACAACCTCATGCGGGGACTGGTATCCTGCACGGGGAATCAGTTTTGCCCAGTAGCGATCGTGGAAACGAAAAATCGTTCCCTTGCCCTTACCCATCAGCTTGCCGAAGATTACGATCTTCCTAAAGTAGTACGCATCCATTGGAGTGGTTGCCCCAACTCTTGCGCTCAGCCACAGGTTGCCGACATCGGCTTTACTGGTTGTAAAACTCGCAAGAATGGCAAGGTTGTCGATGGCGTTGATATTTACATGGGTGGCAAGGTGGGCAAGGATGCCCATCTCGGCACATGTGTCATGGAAAAAGTTCCCTGTGAAGATCTGCGAGAAGTCGTCGGGAAGCTCTTAATGGAAAACTTCGGTGCAACCCCTAAGCAACAAGCGATCGCCCAACCTTCGGCGGAATTGATCTTAGTTAGTTCTTAGTTAGTTCTTAGCTAGTTAAGGCAGTTCTAAATTATTTCAGGATTACATTCAGTCCCACTCAGTTATCAAATTTACCAGTTATCAAATTTACCAGTCATCAAATTTACCAGTCATTAAATTTAAGGAAATCAAGGAAATCCATGAGTACATTCTCTCGTCGCAAGTTTTTAACCACCGCAGGGCTTTCTACTGTTAGTGCGATCGCTTTAAATGCCTGTACGGGTGGCGAAGCACCGAAAACCGAAACCACCAGCGCTGCTAGCCCCTCAGCAAGTAAATCGCCAACCACGTCAGTAAGTGCCGCAGGTGCACCTGAAGTTACGAAAGCAAAATTAGGATTCATTGCCCTTACCGATGCTGCGCCTCTAATTATCGCGAAAGAAAAAGGCTTGTTTGAGAAGTATGGCATGAAGGATGTAGAAGTTCTCAAGCAAGCTTCTTGGGGAACTACGCGCGACAATATTGCCCTTGGGTCGGACGCTGGTGGTATTGACGGAGCGCATATTTTGTCACCAATGCCTTACTTACTCACGGAAGGCAAAATCACCAATGGCAAAAAAGTGCCCATGTATATCTTGGCAAGGCTCAATACCAACGGTCAAGCGATGTCGATCGCTAATGATTTTAAAGAACTCAAAATCACCCTCAAGAGCGATTCTCTCAAAGACAGTTTTACCAAAATCAAGTCTGGGGGCAAAGAGATCAAGTGTGCGGTGACTTTTCCTGGGGGAAATCACGATCTATGGATGCGTTACTGGTTAGCGGCGAATGGGATCGATCCAGACAAGGATGTCAATACGATTGTCGTTCCCCCACCACAAATGGTTGCCAACATGAAAGCTGGCAACATGCAAGCCTTCTGTGTGGGCGAACCTTGGAATGCCCGTCTAGTCGCCCAAAACTCTGGCTATACGGCTTTTATCACAGGTGAATTTTGGAAAGATCATCCTGAGAAAG
The DNA here is from genome assembly GCF_006861605.1 of Pseudanabaena sp. UWO310. Taxonomy (NCBI): domain Bacteria; kingdom Bacillati; phylum Cyanobacteriota; class Cyanophyceae; order Pseudanabaenales; family Pseudanabaenaceae; genus Pseudanabaena; species Pseudanabaena sp. UWO310. The sequence goes on from NZ_SELU01000065.1 coordinate 13,984, forward strand.
CCTTCACGATGCGTGCTGACTGGGTTGACAAGAATCCCAAGGCGGCTAAAGCTATCCTTGCCGCAGTTCTCGAAGCTCAGGTTTGGTGTGAACAAGCCGCAAATAAAGAAGAGATGTGTAAGATCGTCGGTGCGGATAAATGGTTAAAAGTTCCTCCTGCCGAAATTTTAGGTAGACTCCAAGGCAAGGTTGATTATGGCGATGGTAGAACCCTCGACAATCCCGATCTGGCGATGAAGTTCTGGAAGGATTCTGCTTCCTATCCCTACAAGAGCCACGATATTTGGTTTGTGACCGAAGATATGCGCTGGGGCTATCTTGATGCTGAGACTGATGCCAAGAAATTGGTCGATAAGGTCAATCGCGAAGATCTATGGAAGGAAGCGGCAAAAATGATCGGCAAAGAAGCTGATATTCCTAAGAGTACTTCCCGTGGAGTTGAGACTTTCTTTGATGGTGTCAAGTTCGATCCTGAAAATCCCAGTGAATATCTCAAAGGGCTCAAGATCAAGAAAGCATAGTCCAAATCTTCATCTCGCATCATTCCATCTATTCGCAAAAACAAGGGGCTAAAGCCCCTTGTCATCATTATTAAACTTATAACTTATCAAGGATATATCCAAATGGCGACAGGGAGCTTAAGTTCTAAATTTACAGCTAACTACATTGGTGAATGGCTGCAACAACAAGCCCGTTACATAATTCCCCCCGTACTGGCTTTGGTGTTTCTGTTAGGCACATGGCAAATGCTCTGTTCGGGGAAAACGCCACCGCTTCCACCACCGAGCAAGGTATGGCAGGAAACTCAAGAATATATTTGGCATCCGTTCTTCGATCGCGATGTTTATGATGTCAGCGCCAAGGATAAAGTCGATAGCCCCGCCCGTAAAGAACTGAAGGAAAAACTAACCATTGAGAAGGGACTGGGCGTGAAAACCATGGTCAGTTTGCGGCGCGTGGCGATCGGTTATACTGCTTCCGCATTAATCGGTATTTCCCTCGGCATTGCGATCGGCACAAATGTATTTCTCTATCGAGCCTTTGACCCGATTTTTCAAGTACTCCGCACAATTCCACCACTGGCATGGTTACCGATCGCCATGTCCGCCTTTCAAGGAGTAAATGAATCGCTCAAGTCCATAGGACTTGATGTCACCGAAGCCGCCGCCCTATTTGTGATTTTTGTAACTTCCATCTGGCCGATCCTCATGAATACCGCTGTGGGCGTGCAACAGGTTCCCCAAGATTACCGTAACGTCTCTCGCGTACTGCGTTTGAGTAAGTTTGATTATTTCATTACGATCCTGATGCCTTCGGCAGCTCCCTATATTTTTACAGGCTTGCGGATTGCTGTCGGGCTATCGTGGTTAGCGATCGTCGCCGCCGAAATGCTGACGGGTGGCGTAGGCATCGGCTTCTTTATCTGGGATAGCTACAACAGCCAAAAGAGTAGTGAGTTGATTCTATCCTTGGTGTATATCGGCTTAGTGGGCTTCATGCTTGATAAGGTCGTTTATTACCTAAGCAAACTCGTTGCCCAGTCAGATGCTTAGCGATTAAATCTCTGCTCCCCTTGACACCTTATTCTTTCCCTTAAACTCCTTCTTCCCATGCAGACTCTCGATCTTACCGATAATAACCAGCAAATACATCAAGATCCCTTTTTAGTGATCGATGGAGTTTCTAAGGTCTATCCAACTCCGAAAGGCTTCTACACCGTTCTCCAAGATGTGAATTTAACCATCTATGAAGGTGAATTTATCTGCGTGATCGGGCATTCAGGTTGCGGCAAATCAACTCTTTTAAATATGGTGGCTGGGTTTAACCGACCGACTTCTGGCGAAATTTGCTTGCGATCGCGTCCTATTCTCCGCCCAGGTCCCGATCGCATGGTGGTATTCCAAAACTATTCTTTGCTCCCTTGGATGACCGCCTTTGAGAATGTCTATCTTGCGGTCAAGCAGGTGTATAAAGACAAGTCTAAAGAGGAAAAAATCAAAATTGCGCATGAGGCTCTAGAGCTAGTCGGCTTAACCGAAGCAATGCACAAAAAGCCGAAGGAGCTTTCGGGCGGAATGCGCCAGCGGGTATCGATCGCCCGTGCATTATCCATCCGTCCAGAAGTTCTCATCCTTGACGAACCTTTTGGAGCCTTAGATGTCATGACCCGCGAAGAGCTGCAAGAAGAACTCTTAGCCATTTGGCGCAAAAATCGCGTTACGGCGCTGATGATTACCCATGAGATTGATGAAGCACTTTTCCTCGCCGATCGCATCGTGATGATGAGCAATGGTCCCGCCGCCAATATTGCCGAAGTTATCGATGTTCCCTTTGCCCGTCCTCGCGACCGTAAAGCGATCGCCGATGATCCTCGTTACTACACCCTCCGCAATTACATTTTGGAATTTCTGTATAACCGCTTTGCCCTCGCCGATGAGGCTGAATAATTAACCTGAATAATTAACTATGTCCACATTCCTAGAAATCGATCACGTCAGTCGCGTTTTTAAAACCAAAAACCGAGAACCCTACGTTGCCGTCAAAGATGTTTACTTTGAGATGAAGGAGGGAGAATTTGTCTCCATCATTGGACATTCAGGCTGTGGCAAGTCCACGGTTCTCAATATTTTGTCTGGGTTGGACAAGGCGAGTACAGGGGGAATTGTCCTCGAGGGCAGGGAAGTCCGCGAACCAGGCCCCGATCGCATGTTAGTGTTCCAAAACCATTCATTATTGCCTTGGTTGACGGTAAGGCAGAACATTGGGTTGGCGGTCAATCGCGTTTTACGAGATTTGCCGAAGGCGGAACGTCGTCGCATCATTCAAGAAAATATCGATCTGGTGGGATTAAGTCATGCCGCTGAGAAATATCCAAGAGAGATTTCGGGAGGAATGAAGCAAAGGGTGGGAATCGCTCGCGCCTTATCGATTAAGCCCAAAATTCTGTTGCTAGACGAACCCTTTGGCGCTTTAGATGCGCTCACCAGAGGTCGATTGCAAGAGAAATTAATGCAGATTTGTGACGAGCATAAAATTTCGGCGGTGATGATCACCCATGACGTTGATGAAGCGCTACTGCTGAGCGATCGCATCATCATGATGACCAATGGGCCCGAAGCCAAAATCGGTCAAGTTCTCACCGTCGATTTGCCCCATCCTCGCAAACGCTTGGAATCCGTCAATCATCCCAATTACTATCGGCTTCGGGGCGAAGTAGTCAACTTCCTCGATCGCCAAAAGCAGATCAAACTAGAAAAGGCAAAACTCAAGAGTAACGCAGCTATCAGTCTTGGGAGTATTGAGAAAACCAATCTTACCATCGGCTATATTCCTCTCACCGATTGCGCTCCCTTGGTGATCGCACAAGAGAAGGGGCTGTTTGCTAAATATGGATTAGATGTCAAACTCTCCAAGGAAACGAGTTGGAATGACCTAGCCGAGGGAATTCGCGAAGGACGTTTGGACGCAGCACAGATGGTTACGGGAATGCCCCTAGCGATCACCCTAGGTATGGGTAATCGCACCCCCGTTCCCATCGTGACCGCGCTAACCTTAAACCGCAATGGCAATGCCATCACCCTCAGCCATAAACTGCAAGAGGAAGGCGTAACCGATCTCGCTTCCCTCAAGACCTATATTGCCACGTATGAAGATGCCTATAGACCAGCAATGGGTATGGTGCATCACGCATCAATGCACAACTTAATGCTGCGTCATTGGTTAGCCAGCGGTCAGATCGAGCCCGATCGCGATGTCGATGCGATCGTCATCCCCCCACCCCAGATGGTTTCTAACCTGATCGCCAACAATATCATCGGTTACTGCGTCGGCGAGCCTTGGAACGTTCGGGCTGTCAATACTAATGCGGGCTTCGTGGTCGCCACCGATCTCGATATTTGGCGCGGTCATCCTGAGAAGGTATTAGGCGTTCGTAAAGATTGGGCGGAGATGTATCCCCATACCCATTTAGCGATCGTCAAAGCATTGCTGGAAGCCTCGCAATTTTGCGAACCCTTAGAAAATCGCGACGAAGTTGTGTTGACTTTAGCAAAAAACGAATACCTCAATCTCGACCCCGTTTATATTCGTCCTGGGTTTGCGGGTCCCTATCGCGTTAGTACGATGGAAGCGAAATATGAGCAGGATTTCTGTCAATTTGGCGTTGGGAATATGCCATCCCATAAGGAACAGCTATGGGTACTAGCCCAAATGGCGCGTTGGGGGTTAGTTAATTTCCCTGAGAATCATGCCGAGGTAATTGATAACTTACTAGCAACGGATGTCTATCAGCAAGCGGCCAAGGAGTTAGAACTACCAATTGTTGAGGAGGACGGGGAGCCGATCGTTTTAGCGGATGGATCGCGATTTGATCCGCAGGATCCCATCGCTGCCTTGCGATCTATGCCCTATTCCCAATTTACCGAAGCCAGCTATTTCGACCCCGTTAAAGGTTTTGCCACCAAAAAAGTAGCGGTTCGCCAATAGTTAAAGATCTCTCTATGTCTGCACCTCGTCCTTCTATCGATCCGCCCAAAATCACCAAAACCCTTTGCCCCTATTGTGGTGTCGGTTGCGGGTTAGAAATTGTTGAAACCGTCGCTCCCCCCCATGCTAATTTTGCCGATCGCTTTAAAGTCAGAGGCGATCGCGCCCATCCCTCTAGCCAAGGCATGGTCTGTGTCAAGGGAGCGACTATTGCCGAATCCATTCAAAAAGATCGGCTACTGCACCCCATGATGCGCGATCGCCTTGATGCGGAGTTTCGCCAAGTGAGTTGGAACGAGGCTCTAGAGGCGATCGTCGATCGCATTCAACAAGTGCTAGCCACAAAAGGCGCTGATGCTCTCTGTATGTACGGCTCAGGGCAATTCCAAACCGAAGATTATTACATTGCCCAGAAGTTATTTAAGGGTTGTTTGGGAACGAATAACTTTGATGCCAATTCACGCCTCTGTATGTCTTCCGCCGTTTCTGGCTATGTTAAAAGCTTTGGCGCGGATGGTCCCCCCTGCTGCTATGAAGATTTGGATATGACCGATTGCTTATTTGCGATCGGGACTAATACTGCCGAATGCCATCCCATCATTTTTAACCGCTTTCGCCGCCATCACAAGAAAAATCCTCAGGTTAAGCTCGTTGTCGTCGATCCGCGCCGCACTCAAACTGCGGAGGTCGCCGATCTCCACTTGGCGATTCAGCCAGGAACGGATATCGATCTCTTAAATGGTCTTGCCCATCTATTGGTGCGATGGGGAAAATGCGATCGCGATTTCATTGAAAACCATACGACGGGGTTCGCTGAGTTTGCCGATATTATCCAGATCTATGAGCCCGAATTTGTGGCGCGTCGTTGTGGCATCAATATTGACGATCTTTATCTAGCGGCGCAATATTGGGCTGATGCGCCCAGAGTTCTATCCCTTTGGTCGATGGGTGTTAATCAATCGACTCAGGGTACAGCCAAAGTCCAATGCATCATTAATTTGCATTTACTAACCGCCCAAATTGGAAAAGCGGGATCGGGTCCCTTTTCGCTAACTGGGCAACCTAATGCCATGGGAGGAAGGGAGGCTGGAGGACTGGCGAATCTATTACCTGGATATCGTTTTGTGGCAAATCCTCAGCATCGCTCTGAGTTAGAAAAATTTTGGGGATTACCTTCAGGACAGATTTCCGATCGCATTGGTCGCACGGCTTGGGACATGATTTGTGGGCTTGAAGCGGATGAGGTGGGCTTACTCTGGATTGCGGCGACTAATCCCGCCGTCAGCTTTCCCGATCTAGAGAGAACCAAAAAGGCGCTCAGGCGATCGCCCTTTACCATTTATCAAGATGCCTATGATCCGATCGAAACCTCGACCTATGCCCATATTCTCCTGCCTGCCACCCAGTGGAGCGAGAAAACAGGCACGATGACGAATTCCGAGCGCTGCGTTACCCTCTGCCAAGCCTTTCACCCTCCCCTTGGCGAAGCGCGTGATGACTGGGCTATTTTTGCAGAGGTTGGTCGCCGCCTTGGGTTTGCCGATAAGTTTGACTTTCAAACCTCCGCCGAGGTGCATTCCGAATTCGTGCAAATCACCCGCGATCGCCCCTGTGACATGACGGGGCTCAGCCATGCCAAGCTGGCGGAGTTGGGAGCGATCCAATGGCAGGCTCCAGAGCAAAACCCTGAAGGCGATCGCTTACATAATAAGCGTCTCTACGGTGATTGGCAATTTCACACCCCTGATCGCAAAGCAAGATTTGGAGCCTATCATTCCCAAGGGGTATTTGAAACCGCTGACGAACGGTATCCGTTTATTTTGACTACGGGTCGGCTCTACGGACATTGGCATACCCAGACCCGCACGGGACGCATTGATAAAATCCGCCAGATGCATCCCCATCCCTTTATCGAAATCCATCCTCAGGATGCGGCAAAATTCAACATCAATACTGGCGATCTTGTAGAAGTGCGATCGCGACGGGGCGCTTCCAAATTTCCCGCACTGGTGACTGAAAGGATTTCCCGTGGCGTATTATTTGTGCCTATGCATTGGGGCGCACTCTGGGCAGAGAATGCGGAAGCCAATGCTCTCACCCATGCGGAAGCAGATCCCGACTCAAAACAACCAGAATTAAAGGCTTGCACCGTCGCAATTTCCTTAGCTCGTTGACATAAACCGCAAAAGAGGGTTGCCGCGCTCCGCGCGGTAACCCTCTTTTGGGATTTATGCCCTAGTAAGCAACACAATCTAACCAAAGATGAGAGCGGCGCAAAGCGCCGCTCTCATCTTTGAGTCAAGCCTTAACGGCTTTTTGATCGATGGGAATTTCAATAATAAATTCTGTACCTTTACCCATTTCAGAATTACATTTCAAAATTCCATTGTGAATTTCTTTAACCACTTGAAAGCTAATCGATAAACCCATCCCCGTCCCCTTGCCGACTGGTTTAGTCGTAAAGAAGGGATCAAACAGCCGCTTCTGAACTTCTGGCGGAATACCCTTAGCATTGTCAGCGATCGTAATTTTGGCATAGCAGTTGCGATCGATTTCCGTTTGGATTTTAATCGTGCTGACGCTCTGACTGACCTCCATCGGCGAGAGATCGAGAAGCTTCTCCTCGATCGCATCAATGGCATTAGAGAGAATATTCATAAATACCTGATTAAGCTGTCCCGCATAACACTCAATTTCAGGGAGATCGCCATACTCCTTAATCACATTGATCGCTGGGCGATCGGGACGGGCTTTAAGCCGCGCTTGCAAAATCATTAACGTACTATCGATACCATCATGGATATTGACAGGCTTTAAATTGGCTTCATCCATCCGCGAGAAATTACGCAATGAAATAACTATCTTTTGAATCCTTTCTGCGCCTACCTTTAGCGATGAGAGGATATTGGGTAAATCTTCCATGAGAAATTCTAGATCGATCGCTTCTTCTTCCTGATGAATTTCTGGTTCAGGATGAGGGTAGTACTTGCGATAAAGTCCGATCAAATTTAATAAATCCTGTGTATAGGTTCCAACATGGACGAGATTTCCATAGATAAAATTTACGGGGTTATTAATTTCATGAGCCACTCCCGCCACAAGCTGTCCCAAACTGGACATTTTTTCCGTCTGAATGAGCTGCACTTGGGTTTGCTTCAAACTACCGATCGCTTCGGACAATTCCTTAGTACGATCCTCTACTCGATGCTCTAGCTCTGAGGTCAGCAGTTGCATCGCCTCCTCAACCCTTTGCCTTTCCTCAATCTCCTGTTGTAATTGCAGATTTTGGCGATCTAGTTCTGCTTCTGCTAATTCTCGACTTTCTTCGCTGAGGACTAACAACCAAGTCCCCATCCCAATTAATACAGATAAAGGGGCGTATAGCTCTAATAAAACTCCGAGAAAGTCCGCACTGGAATTAATGGGGAAAGTTGGCGATTTCAGAATGCTATGGTAGTAAACCAAACCAAACACCACTGCGGCAATGCCTAAGAGCAATAGGAATATGCCGATGAACCTGACCAGTCTTACCCCTAACTGCGGGGAAAACTTTTTGGAAAAAACTGTACGGGCGATCGCTAAGGTCAAACTGCCAATATCGTCATCGTTAGTCTTACAACCGTCATGGCAACGCGCATCAAGACTACAACAAAGCGAACATATTGCCCCATCATAGACAGGACAATAGGCTGTATCCGCAGGTTCGTACTTTTGTTCGCAGATACTACAAGAGATCAGCGTGCGCGGATCGATCTTTTGCGATCGATAAACGTTTTGACGAGCAATATAGTATTTACCCTTAGTGGCGATCGCGATGATGGGTGAGAGCACAAAAGCAATTCCCATCGCCAGAAACGGGGCATAGGCTTGGGCATAGGCTCCTAAACAACCGACAAAGGCAACGATCGAAATAATCGAAGCAATAACCATGGAGCCAAAGCCCACAGGATTAAAGTTATAGAGGTAAGCCCGCTTAAACTCGATATAGGAGGGACTAATTCCCAAAGGTTTATTGATTACTAGATCAGCGACTACTGCGCCAATCCAAGCGATCGCCACATTAGAATAGAGCCCCAATACAATATCTAGGGTTTCAAATACACCGAATTCCATTAGCATCAAAGAAATTGACACATTAAAAATCAGCCATACTACCCGTCCAGGATGGCTGTGAGTCAATCTAGAAAAGAAATTTGACCATGCTAATGATCCCGCGTAGGCATTGGTGACGTTAATTTTGATCTGAGATACCAATACAAATAAGGTTGCCACGGATAAAACGACCCGAGGATCGGCAAATACATCCGCAAAGCCCGTCAAGTACATCTGGATTGGTTCCTTCGCATGGGTAGCCGTAATCCCATGATTAATGGCTAAAGATGCCAGAAAAGCACCTCCCAATTGCTTTGCTGTCCCAAAAAAAATCCAACCAGGTCCCGCCAAAATAACAGCAAGCCACCATTGCACCCGATTATGTTCTTGTTTTTCTGGTAAAAATCGTAAATAATCTACCTGTTCTCCGATTTGGGCAATTAATGAAAAAGATACCGTTGCGGCGGCTCCAAAGAGGATCGGATGAAAAGCAGCCCCACTGGGAGAGTTACCTGCAAAATTTACCCAGTTAGAGATTGCATCAGGCTCTTTGTTAATGATAAAAAGGAAAGGCGTAATCATTAATCCCAACCAAATTGGCTGCGTCCAAAGCTGCAACTGGTTAATCAGCGTAATTCCATAAAAAACAATCGGGATAATAATTACAGAGCAGAGAATATAGCCCAGCGCCAGCGGCAAATGAAAATATAGCTGTAAGGCTTGAGCCATAATTGCGGCTTCAAGCGCAAAGAAAATAAATGTAAAAGAAGCGTAAATTAGCGAGGTAATAGTCGAACCGATATACCCAAACCCTGCGCCCCTAGTCAGTAAATCGATATCAATATTATATTTAGCTGCATAGTAGGCGATCGGTATTCCCGACAGAAAGATAATCCCCCCGACTAACAAGATCGCCCAAAAGGAATTTGCAAACCCATAGCTTAGCAATAGTGAACCCCCTATTGCCTCTAATGCCAAAAAAGAAGTACCACCTAAGGCAGTATTTGCAACTAGGAATTCCGACCATTTTCTGAATGATCTTGGCGCGTAGCGAAGAGAATAGTCTTCTAAGGTCTCATTTGCTACCCATGTGTTATATTCCCTGCGTTCTTTAACAACTTTGCTAGTTGGTTTGGTATACATTCCTATCCCCATAAAAAACGTAGAAAAATTTTACCTTAAGCTAGGTAAGCTATTGGTAAATGTATAAATAATTACGAAAATTAAAAAAATGTTAAGGCTTTTATGCCTAACTTTAGTTCAAAAAGTCTCTAGATAAACCATGTAAACATTAATAAAATCAATAACTACAGAGCATTCACTCGTTTTGACGCTCTCCTTAATATAAATGATTATATGACGATCCCCTAATGATTTAGAAACAAGGCTCAGGTATGAGGCTCATCATCCAAAAGCAAGCCTAAGGATTGGCGTTGCAAATCAACGCCAATCCTTAGGCTTGCTTTTAGGCTTTATAAAATCGCTACGATCGCGATTATAAGTACTTGTGCAAAATAAATTACCAAAACCCGTAAAGTTGCGCCCCTAAGGGGCACAACTTTACGGGTTTTGGTTTGTAATTTATTTTGCCTAGCTATTAGCTACAGTCCCTTGACTTAGAACAGAATTGGCTGGCGGCGCGAAGCGCCGCCAGCCAATTCTTGGGGTTTATGTCCTAGTATTGAACTCAATAAACATTAAACAGGTTATGTTAAGTAACACCTTGTCAGAAAAGCTTGATCGCTTACGCCATATTTTCCGAGAATCCTCAGAAGTCCTTGTTGCCTATTCGGGCGGTATTGATAGTACCCTTGTCGCGAAAGTTGCCTTTGAGGTTTTAGGCGATCGCGCCCTTGCCATTACTGCTAACTCCCCCTCCCTATTGCCAGCCGATCTAATTGCGGCACAGGTACAAGCGGAATTCATCGGCATTAAGCATCAAACTGTCCAAACCGATGAGATGGATAATCCGAACTACACATCTAATCCGATTAATCGCTGTTATTTCTGCAAAAGCGAACTCCACAACAAACTCAAACCCCTCGCCCAAACGATGGGCTATGGTTATGTGGTTGATGGCTTAAATGCGGACGATCTGCAAGACTATCGTCCAGGAATTCAGGCGGCGAAAGAACGTGGCGTGCGATCGCCTCTTGCGGAAGTAAGCATTAGCAAAATAGAAGTACGGATGTTATCGCAATATTTGGGACTGCCTTGGTGGGATAAACCTTCGCAACCCTGCTTAAGCTCAAGATTTCCCTACGGTGAGGAAATAACGATCGAAAAATTGCGCCGCGTAGGTAACGCCGAACAATATCTCCGCGATCGCGGCTGGAAAGGTGATATCAGAGTGCGATCGATGGGAGATGTCGCCAAGGTGGAAGTGCCAAGCGATCGCCTACAGGAATTTATAAATGTCATGGCGATCGGCGATCTAACAAAGGTCTTTCGCGAGTATGGATTTAAGGCGATTACCTTAGATTTAGAAGGTTTCCGCAGCGGTAAATTAAATGATGCCATCATCCCGTAAAGCTCTCAAAAAGCGCTCAAATTGCTAAAAAGCCAACCAAACCGTCATTAGATTAATAAGTAATCCCAATTCACAAAAGTGTGGCAACACTTTTGTGAATTAAACACCAAACCCAGTAAGGTTTTGAGATTTCCAAAATGGCGTTGCCATTTTGGAAATTGGTAAGTAGTTAAGCATAATTAAAAACCAAAACCTAGAAGAGCGTACCGCCCGCGTAGCGGGCGGTACGCTCTTCTAGGTTTTAAGTTATCCCGAACTCACGTTAAAGCCCTAAAACCTGCGGCGCAGCGTACGCCGCAGGTTTTATACCAATTCACGAAAGTGTGACAACACTTTTGTGAATTAAACACCAAACCCAGTAACGTTTTGAGATTCCCAAAATGGCGTTGCCATTTTGGGAATTGGTTTTAGGGCTTTAATTGTGCTGAGGTACTTGTATATATATGTACATATATACAGATACAAGGGATATCACTATGCTTTGCCCCTTTTGTTTGTAATATCTCCTAATTTTTTTAAGATTTAGAAAAAAGTTTCAGTCAATTGATTAGAAATTCTTATACTTTAACTTTATGTGTTTTGCTTAACTTCTTAGTGATTCCCGTACAGTTACGATTTTTTGAATGAAAAAATCCGTATTTTGTTCATTATGAGCATATTTGTGAAAGAAGCTTAAAAAAAATTGCATAAATTGAATTTTAGTATCTATCTTCAGGTTGATTTCTGCTCATTTACGTCATTTTATTTCTGAAATCATGTCTTCACAAGGTTTGTATACAAACAAAGCTCAAGATAGATTGTAACTAAAACCGAAATTTTCTTGTGTATTGAGTCGTGATGCATATAAAAAATTTTTGGGCGCAAAAATGCCTATGTCTAAAGGCATACTTTTGCAGTCATTTTTTTGTAACCATCGGCACAAAGTTCCATTTTTATAAAGAATCCTAATGAGAAAGAAGCAAAATTTCGATTTTTAATAGGAAACAGACGCTCAAACCTTTACTGTATAAGGGTTTAATGGCTAAGTTGTTGTCATTTTGAATAACCATGTTAATCTGATTCACATGGACAAGATTATTTGCATTTTGTTCCTAGTTCGCAAAATTGCCGCAAAATTGTTTGTTAGTAATTTTGCTTGTAAGTCATTCTCAGTCAAGCTTCTATCGATTTTTTAGTCGTTTATCTTCATTTTCTGTTTTACCTATGCTTAATTGGAACTGGAGCTACAAGCTCTCTACCTCAGTAGTAGCTCTTGCTATCGTCTCAACCATCGCTAGCCCTAGCGCACAGGCTCAGTCTGAAGTCAAAGCTACTAATACATCTAATTCTTTATCAACTTCTCTAAAGGTGGGGGAAACCAGATCGCAGTCGTTGATTAGAACTAAAGATGATTCTATTGCCCGCATTCATACCCACATATTAAATGGTAGAAATGCTGCTACTGTCTATGTCCGTGGCATCCCTGTAGTTACCTATATAGATACGGAAGAATCTCCAAAAGTCGCATCTCCAGATAGTCAGATCAATACTCAGACTAATGCATTAAGTCCATCAAGATTTAAGGGAGAGACCAAGAAGAATTCTAATTCAGTTAAGTTACCTGCCAATAACACAAATAATCTGACCAACAGTCTTAACTTAGGGACAAATAATTCAGATAGTTCCTCAAATAGTTCGTCAAAATCCGCAGAGGATAGTGCAGAACGTCTGCTTAGCTCCTCAAATCCGATCGAACGTGCCACCGCCGCCGCCGCATTAATCAATCAGCTTAGCCGCGATGGAATTGATGCGAATAAGATTATTCCAGCTTGGAAAGATGGTAGCTATGTGATTAATCTGGGCGATCGCGCTACTCTCAAGTTTGACGATCAGGTAATTTTCCCAACCTCTTCACAAAATCAAGCGCAAAATCAAACGCAAGATGTATTGGAATCAGCAAATCTATTGCGTCGTCTTCTCGGTGGTGCTAATCCTGTATCGGAAATTAGCGATGCCCCAAATTCTAAATTTGCGCTCAAGTCCTCCTTTAATCCAATGCTGCATAGCCGAGTCGTGGGGGTAATGTCTGGCATGGCTTCATGGTATGGTCCAGGCTTTGATGGGAACTATAGTGCTAGTGGAGAGTTGTTTAATGCAAGCGATCTCACTGCCGCACATCCAAGTTTACCCTTCGGCACGCTTGTTCGGGTCGTTAATATGGACAACGGTCAGTCTGTGGTAGTCCGCATTAATGATCGCGGACCCTATGCCCATGGTCGAGTCATTGATATCTCAACGGCGGCAGCGAACGTAATTGGTTTGATTTCTTCTGGAGTCGCTCCTGTGCGCTTAGAAGTCCTATCTAAGTAGCTGGATCAAAACCTGCGGTGCACGCCGCAGGTCTTGGGGGTTTATCTTAACTTTTGTGAATTAATACCAATTTACGAAAGTGTGACAACACTTTTGTGAATTAAACACCAAACCCAGTAAGGTTTTGAGATTCCCAAAATGGCGTTGCTATTTTGGGAATTGGTATAACGTCAGTTCGGATTAAGCTGGCAAATCTTAAAAGCCCAAAAGTAAAAGCCTTGCGTAGCAAGGCTTTTACTTTTGGGCATTGAGCAAGGGTTTGCGTAGCAAACCCTTGCTCAATGCCCGTTTCAAATTATCCCGAACTCACGTTATAGCTACAGTCACTTGAATTAGGACAAATCAAACCCCAAGAATTGAGTGGCGGCGCGAAGCGCCGCCACTCAATTCTTGGGGTTTATGTCCTAGTACATTTGGCGATCGCTATAAATTAAAAGCGAAACCCAGTAATGGGTTTCAAAGCTCAAAATGGCATAGCCATTTTGAGCTTTGGTATAACCACGCTATAAAGAGCATATTCACTTCCGACAGGAGACAGTTATGCTTTTTATAGTGATTTTGTTGAGGTTGATTGTTTGATACAGCTATTTACGACGATCGCTTCGCTGCGTAACTACTTAAATACTCATAAATTAAAACAATCATTAGGGCAATCATCGGGACAAATGTCGGTGGGGCTAGTACCAACTATGGGAGCTTTGCACATTGGTCATTTAAGCCTAATCGATCGGGCAAGAACTGAAAATGTCTGCGTAGTTGTGAGTATTTTTGTAAATCCTTTGCAGTTTGGAGTGGGTGAGGACTTTGAAAAGTATCCCCGTACCCTAGAGGGGGATCTCCAGATCTGCGAGACAGCGGGAGTTGACGCAGTTTTTGCTCCAAATATGGAGGAGATGGGAATTATAAATGCTGAGCAAAATGCCGATTCAAATACCAAATCAAATGCCAAATCAAATGTCGAGGCAAACGCCAAGTCAAACAATAAGTTAACGGAGGTAATTCCCCCGTTAGAGATGATGGATGCTATGTGTGGTCGATCGCGGATCGGACATTTTCAGGGGGTAGCTACAATCGTTACCAAGCTCTTGAATATCGTCCAACCCGACCGAGCCTACTTTGGTTGCAAAGATGGGCAACAGTTGGCGATTATTCGGCGGTTGGTGAATGATTTGAATATGCCTGTGGAGATCGTGGGTTGTCCGACGGTACGCGAACCTAGCGGGCTAGCCTGTAGCTCTCGCAATCAATACCTATCCGCGAGCGATCGCGTTTTGGCGGTGCATATCTACCAAAGCTTGCTCCAAGCCCGACAGCAATTTTTTCTCTGTTACGAGCTTTGCTTGCCATCTCAAATTATCGGAGCCGCACAAAATTATTTAAACAAGCTACCTGAGATTAACCTAGAGTATATTGAGTTAGTCGATGCCAAGACGCTACAACCATGTACTCAAATTACGTCCGAATCAGAGTTAATGCTAGCGATCGCGGCTCGAATTGGAAATACACGCTTGATCGATAATATTTTGCTGAGTCATACTATTACACCTCGAAAACCAATCATCGCGATCGATGGACCTGCTGGTGCGGGCAAGTCCACTGTCACTAAGCAGGTAGCAAATAAATTAGGTTTGTTGTTTTTAGATACTGGAGCAATGTATCGCAGCGTTACGCTGGCGGTATTGCGAGAAGGTATCGATTTACGCGATCGCGACAAGGTGCAAGAGATTGCTGCCAAATCCAAAATTCAACTCTTTGCCAATCCGATCGCAGGCAAACCGATGCAGGTTTTACTCAATGGTGAAGATGTCACAACGGAAATCCGTACCCCTGAAGTAACGGCAAATGTCTCCTCGATCGCCGCCCAAGCTGGTGTCCGCGAAATTTTGGTCAAGCAACAACAAATGATTGGTCAGACAGGTGGGGTAGTTATGGAAGGTCGTGATATTGGGACCCATGTATTTCCCGATGCCGAAGTCAAGATCTTTCTGACAGCCTCAGCAGAAGAACGGGCTAAACGTCGTCAAGCCGATCTGATTGCCCAAGGTCAGGTAGCACCCGATCTTGCCACCCTCGAACGTGAAATTCAAGAACGCGATCGCAAGGACTCTACCCGCGACCATTCACCACTAGTCAAATCTGAAGATGCAACTTTAGTCAATACTGATGGTCTATCTATAGAAGAAGTGGTCGCAGCCATTGTAAATTTGTATGAACAAAAGGTACAAAACCCATGACCTGCTCTTTCTCTAAATCACCATTATTGGCGAGCTTTAAATCCCCATTCGTTAAATCCTCGCTTACCAAATTATTGCTTATCGCCCTTCCCTTGGCGATTATTCATAGCTCTCTGCCCCCCAGCCAAGCCCAACCTGCTAACTCAGCGCTGACGATCCGTGCTGACGTGCAGGAGGCAAACTCGATTACGGGAATAGTCACGGCAACGGGAAATGTAAAAATGACCTATCCCGCCCGACAGATTGATGCGATCGCCGAGCAAGCACAGTATTTTTCTAAAGAGCAGCGTGTAGTTTTGACGGGAAATGTGGTTGTCACACAGGAAGGTGTCAATAGCATCAAAGCCCAAACCATTACTTACCTAATCGGTGAGGGTAAATTTGTTGCCGTCCCACCGACTAACCAGCAGGTCGAAACCGTTTATGTCGTCCAAGACCGCGATGCTGTTAATGCCCCCGCAACTTCATCAACGCCTGTAACGCAGATCAAGCCTTCCTTCAAAAAACAGCAAGTTAGTCCTCCTATTTCAACAGTTGCTCCCGAAAAGTTACAACCAAAACCACAGGAAATTTTGCCTGATGGTAAATAGTTGATATTTGAAGACTTGATGTTTGAAGACTTGATGTTTAAAGACTTGATGTTTAAAGACTTGATGTTTAAAAGAGCAAAAAATGCTTTGTTGCACATAAGTTCAGTGTTACATTTTCAAACTTCCCAACCAAATTGAGCCAACCAAATTGAGTAATGCAAATCACCCTCGACAACGTTAGTAAAAGCTACAATGGCAGGCAAGTCGTTCAGCAAGTGAGCCTCACGGTCAAACAGGGGGAGATTGTCGGACTGCTAGGGCCCAATGGTGCTGGCAAAACCACATCGTTTTACATGGCAACTGGGCTAATTCAGCCCGATAGTGGTAGCGTTTGGCTAGATCAGCTAGACATTACCCGTTTGCCAATTCACAAGCGGGCAAGGATGGGCATGGCCTATCTCGCGCAGGAGGCTACGATTTTTCGGCAGTTAACGGTGCGGGATAATCTCCTGTTGGTGATGGAGCAGACCGCTGTGCCGCAGCAAAAACGTATTCATCGGTTGCGGACTTTGCTTGAAGAATTTCGCTTGACCAAAATTGCTGATACGATGGGAATTCAAGTGTCGGGGGGAGAACGTCGCCGTACCGAAATCGCCAGAGCTTTGGCTGTTGGTGAGGAGGGTCCCAAATTTATCCTGTTGGATGAGCCTTTTGCGGGCATCGATCCGATCGCTGTGGGCGAAATTCAGACAATTATTAGCAACTTGCGCGATCGCGATATGGGGGTGTTAATCACCGACCATAATGTGAGGGAAACCCTGTCGATCACTGATCGAGCGTATATCATGCGAGAAGGTGAGGTTTTTGCGGATGGTTCTAGCCGAGAATTGGCTGACGATCCCGACGTTCGCAAGTATTACTTGGGCGAAAAATTTCATTTTTGATTTTCTTCTAGATTCTGCGATCTTGCAACAATAATCGAACCAAAAACCTGTAATCTCGATAAAGGAAATGGCAACCTTACAAACGACTCACTCAAGGAAAAAAGTTACAAACGTGTCGCTAGGATGGCTACCGAAACTTTCGATCATGGATCGCTATTTAACTACCCAAATGCTAACCCCATTTTTATTTG
Source organism: Pseudanabaena sp. UWO310 (assembly GCF_006861605.1). NCBI lineage: Bacteria > Bacillati > Cyanobacteriota > Cyanophyceae > Pseudanabaenales > Pseudanabaenaceae > Pseudanabaena > Pseudanabaena sp. UWO310. The sequence goes on from NZ_SELU01000065.1 coordinate 31,339, forward strand.
GTGTGGGCGCATTTTCTTCGGTAATTTTAGCGATCGGCTCGCTCTTTGAGCTCATTCGCCTGATTACTGATGCGGGATTAAGTGTTTTCACGGCACTACAGATTTTTGGCTATCAGATTCCAGGATTCATGGTGTATTCTTTCCCCATGTCAATGCTGTTGGCGACATTGCTCTCCTATAGCCGCATGTCTGGGGATGGCGAGACGACGGCTTTACGCAGTTGTGGAGTAAGTGCTTATCGATTGGTTTTACCTGCGATCGTGCTGAGTCTATTTGTGACGGGCTTGACCTATGTATTTAATGAGGCGATCGTACCTGCGGCAAACTGGCAATCGCGGAGTACGCTACGGGCAGCCTTAAATCAGGAAAACGTTCAGTTTAAGAGCCAAGATATTTTTTATCAGCAGTATGGGGAAGTGCCGCAGGATGACGGCACAACTAAGCAGGGGCTAGTACGTAGTTTTTATGCCCGTAGCTTTGATGGTAAGGAGATGCGCGGTTTAACGGTTTTAGACTTTTCGCAGGGTCAGCTCCAGCAAATTCTGGCGGCAGAGTCGGCGGTTTGGATCCCTGAACAGAGCGTCTGGAAATTTAGCAAGGGTACGACCTATTTAATTGCTCCCGATGGAAATTACCGCAGTATCCTCCGTTTTGACGATCAGAATTTACGCTTACCTCGCGCTCCACTCGATCTCGCTCAAGAGCAGCGCAGTGCGGAGGAGATGAATATTGCCGATATTCGTCGAAATATCGATTTGTTGTCCCAATCGGGAAATACCAAGGAGATCCGCAAGCTAGAGGTCAGGCTGGAACAGAAGTATGCCTTGCCTTTTATCTGTGTAGTATTTGCTCTGGTCGGTGCATCCCTAGGGATGCGTCCGCAACGAACGGGTGCAGCGATCGGATTTGGTTTGAGCGTGTTGATTATTTTTGGTTATTATCTCTTGCTATTTATCTGTGGCGCTCTCGGTCAAGTGGAGTTTCTCTCACCACTCTTGGCGGCTTGGTTGCCTAATTTAATTGGCATTGCGGCTGGTATCACGATCCTCATGCGGGTGACATAATCGCGATCGCTTTTACCTAATTCCTATGAAGAGGCTCTCAATGATGTGCGATCAGCGCTCTTGTTTCATGGGGAAATTTTTGGGCGATCGCTTTTAGAGTCTAAGTCTTCAGTTCTCTATGGTCAGACAAAATGCTGATAGAACAACAACTCCATTAACTATGCCAAATTATAAGCTGATTAAGGGTTCTACTCTCAGAAGTATCTGTACTCAATCGGGAATCTCGCGGGATTATTTTATTGCTGCTTATGAGAAGGCATAAACATGCTTTCATATTTTCGTTGTAAGATCTAAATTATGAGAGATCTAACCCCTTACTTTTCACGTCATCTTTGAAAGGTAAACGAGAAGGGGGTTTCAGGTAGATGGTACGGATGGGGTTAAAGTAGTAAAAAGCAAGTAAAAGTAGGGAAGAAAAATGATGAACTGGTGGGACAAGA
>NZ_SELU01000066.1:0-32789 GCF_006861605.1 Pseudanabaena sp. UWO310
AATATACCTGCCATGTCATCTTTACTCTTTTAATCTCTCTATTACCCATTCTTGAAACAGCCCTGCCTTTTTAAGGGGGATTGAGGGGGATCTCTTAGAGTTTTTGACCGCAGAAAGTAATTCTTAAATGGTTTCTTAATTCACAAAAGTGTTGTCACACTTTTGTGAATTGGTATAAATAGGGATGGGCGGCGCAAAGCGCCGCCCATCCCTTTGTCTTAAGATGCGTTATCAGGCAAATTCAGGTCTACCTTGGGACATAAAATGTTTTTGAGAACTCATCTCAGGTTCTCCATCCTTAGGAACTCGCTGCGTATAAGTTCCATCAGAACTGAGATCCCAAGCTTGGCGATTATCGGCGAGGATAATTTCGAGAATTTGTTTCAACTCTTTAATCAAGGAAGTATTTTCAATGGGGGTAATTACTTCTACGCGAGCGTCAAGATTGCGCGGCATCCAGTCCGCACTACCAATATATACCTGCTCGTCACCACCATTACTAAAATAGAAAATCCGTGAATGTTCGAGGAAACGTCCAATCACGCTAATTACGCGAATGCGATCGCTCAAGCCCTTAACCTTGGGACGAATGCAGCAGATACCACGAATGATCAGATCGATATTCACGCCTACCTGAGAAGCCTCATAGAGAGCCATGATAATTTCAGGATCGACCAGTGAATTCATCTTCGCAATAATGTAGGAAGGATAGCCCTGCTTTTGATGCTCGATTTCACGATGAATCAGTTGGAGAAACTTCTCCCGCATGTTGACAGGGGCAACTAATAGCTTGCGATAGTCCCTTTGACGGGAATATCCTGTCAAATAGTTAAACAAATCTGTTAAATCAGCTCCCAACTCATTACAGCAGCTAAAGATGCCTAGATCGCTATAAAATCTAGCGGTTTTGGGATTATAGTTACCCGTACCGATATGAACGTACCGTACGAGGCGATCGCCTTCCTGACGCACCACCAAAGCCGTCTTAGTATGGGTTTTGAGATTCTTTAGCCCATAGACAACATGCACTCCCGCATTCTCCAGCTTTCTCGCCCAGAGAATATTATTGGCTTCATCAAATCTTGCCTTTAACTCCACCAATACCGCCACCTGTTTGCCATTTTCCGCCGCACGAATTAGGGCATGGACGATGGGAGAATCCCCAGAGGTACGGTAGAGAGTTTGTTTGATGGCTAGGACATTAGGATCGTTCGCAGCGTCTTCAATAAATCGCTGTACTGTAGTTGTAAAGGACTGATAGGGATGATGAACGAGAAAATCCCCCTCTTGAATGATTTCAAAAATATTTTTCTCATCATCTTCCCTTTCCTTTAATCGAGGATGCGTCACCGATTTCCAAGGTTTGTCCTGATGCTCAGGTAACGGCAAAAAAGCGATCGCCATCAATGCCCCTAAGCCGATTAATCCTGGAATATCGTAAACATCCGCTTCGGTAATACCCAGTTGAGAAATTAACTCCTTGCGAATTTCGGGTGGAATATCATCGGCAATCTCCATACGGACAACTGGCCCAAACTTTTGCTTGCGTAGTTCTTCCTGTAGCGCCGAAATCAAATCATCCGCTTCTTCTTCTTCAATATCCAGTTCTGCATCGCGGGTAATCCGAAATGGATAGTAACTCAAAATCTCCATTCCCAGAAATAGCGATTCGAGATTATGGGCAATTACCTGCTCTAAGGGCACAAAGGTGTGATCGTCGGTCTCAGGAATTTTCACAAACCGAGGCAATACATTGGGAACCTTAACCCTTGCAAAATTCTTCTCACCAGTCTCGCGATCGCGAACAATGACAACCAAGTTCAAACTAAGATTAGAAATATAGGGAAATGGATGGGCAGGATCGACCGCCAGAGGCGTGAGAACGGGAAATAATTTTTCCTGAAAATAGGTTTTGAGATAGCGTTGATGCTTTTTATCAATATCCTTGTAATCTAGCAGTTTTACCCCATGTCGATGTAATTCTGGACGCAGCACGTTCTCAAAAAACTCATGTTGCATGGAGATCAAAGGCACAAGAGCCTCTCGGATTGCCTGTAATTGAGCTTCCAGATTGAGCCCATCATCGGTAATAACATCCATCTGCTCCGCAAACTTTTTCTTCACCCTTGCGACTCTAACCATAAAGAACTCATCAAGGTTAGTACTAAAAATCGCGAAGAATTTAGCTCGCTCAAGTAATGGAGTGCGAGAATCAATCCCCTCACTCAAAACCCTCTTATTAAAGGCAATCCAGCTTAACTCGCGATTAAAAAGGTATACGGGTTTCTCTGATACTTTTTTACTTTTTTTCTCGGTTAATACTACTTCTGTCGAAACTGGGCTAACGACCTCTACGGTATTTTCTAAATTCTCTTCTGAAGGATCTAACAGTTCAATTGCAGGCTCAATGACATCACCTTCTGGCGCATTTGCATTTTTCGGAATTAGATCTTTTTTTACTCTAGTCATAGGTACAAAGCTATTATTTTTTTCAAATTGTTAGCGAATTCATATCAGTTATTTCACTTAAGTAAGTGAGCTTAATTAAATATAAAAGCCTAAAACCTGCGGCGAATGCGCAGCGTTCGCCGCAGGTTTTAGATCTGGATTTTAACTATGCTGAGATACTTATGAGGAAAATAGGGCTTTGACCCTGCTCAGGCAAGGTATCCCGATGGCTGAGCAAGGTCGAAGCCTCTCTCAACAGATCGCCACCAACAACTAACATAAATTATTAATAACTAGACTACAGAAGTATTGAGTCTTGATGTGTGAGCTTAAACACCTCTAAAAGTAAAGGGCAGGTTAAATAGTCTGCCCTTTGCTGTTAGTCTTTTGCAATTAGTCCTTTAAGTAGCTAGGCATACTCCTTTCCCAGTGAAAAATTAGACGTTGCGGCGCTTCGCGCCGCAACGCTAATTCTTGGTTTTTAATGTCTAATTTTATAGCGGGAAGGGAGTAAGTAAACTTAAAACTTAGAAGAGCATACCGCCAGCGTAGCGGGCGGTATGCTCTCTGGTTTTGGTTTTTAATTATGCCGAACTACTTACAACTAAGAACTAAGCTAGAATGGCTTCGATATCTTTACGCAAGCCTGCATCTTCAGGAGCAACATTAGAGGGGTAGTACTTTACAACATTGCCATCTTTATCGACAAGAAACTTGTTGAAGTTCCATTGCACTTGGTTACCCGTCGTATCCGTAAGATATTTATAAATATCCACCATGTTAGCACCCTTAACAGCTACCTTACTGAACATGTCAAAGGTTACGTCATAGTTGAGAGAGCAGAATCCTTTGATTTCTGCTTCCGAGCCTGGCTCCTGAGCACCAAAGTCATTGCTAGGGAAGCCTAGAATCTCAAAGCCACGATCTTTGTATTCACGGTAAAGCGCTTCTAACCCTTTGTATTGCTTGGTGTAGCCGCACTTAGAGGCAACGTTAACCACTAAAGCAACTTTGCCTTTGTACTGGGCAAGATCGACTGGCTGACCATCAATGTTAGTAATTTTGAAATCGTAGAGGGTAGACATATTTCAGTTTGACTAGGGTTAATTTGAGAATCGTTTTCGCAGGTTTTTGAGGTTACTAGTTACTATAGTTAAGTAAGTGGGCTTAATTAACTATAAAGCCCTAAAACCTGCGGCGCACGCTGCGCGTGCGCCGCAGGTTTTAGATCTGGATTTTAATTATGCCCAGCTACTTAGTAAAAACCAATTTCGTAACTATTTAGCTTTTTGTTGCAATCTTCATGGCAAGTGTAATTATTCTGATTGGTGTACCTGCAAGTGGGAAATCTAGCCTTGCTGAAAAAATGATGCGTGCTTCTAATCAGAATAGCCAGATCCAGACCAAGTTAATTAGCCCCGATCGCATTCGTGCTTCACTTTACGGCTCGGCTGCGACCCAAGGAGATTGGGTCGAGATTTGGGAGCAAGTACAACAAGAATTTACAAATGCTGCGAAGTCGCAACAATCTGTAATATATGATGCCACAAACTATAAACGCGAATATCGGAAAGACATTATTTCCTTAGCTAAGGAAAATGGGTTTAAGCCTATTACTGGAATTTGGCTCAATGTACCACTCTGGATCTGCCTATCCCGCAATGAGACGCGCGATCGCGTTGTGCCCGATGATATCGTGGTGGACATGTATCGCACCCTATCCTATACGCCACCGACCCTGAGCGAAGGTTTCGATCGCATCCTGTTTCGTGATGAAAAGCTAGACAATGAATGGATCGATTAATCTCGATTAATTAAGTAGCTAGGCATAATTAATTACAAACCAAAACCCGTAAAGTTGCGCCCCTACGGGGCGCAACTTTACGGGTTTTGGTAATTTATTTTGCACAAGCACTTATGGATTAATTAATTTGTCTTTGCCTATTTCTCGTTTTGTGTTAGCTTAAATAGACTCAATCTCTAAGGGGTACAACGGTTTAAAATGGCTAAGCGCCGCAATCAGAAAAAAGAAAAAGCTCTTCGCAACCAAGCGTATGCGCGTAAGTTTCGCAAGCGCACCCCTATGGGTCGCTTTGGGCGTAGAAGACCAATGGGCAGCTATAACGATCCTGAAGATTCTGAATCCAATGGAGCTGCGGACACGGGTGCAGCCGATACAGGTGCTGCGGACACTGGTGCTGGAATTGGTAAGTTCTAAGTTGAATTCTGGTGATTATATCCCAGTTTTCTCAAGATCATGACCCCACATTTTGCCCTTGCCTTACATACAACCACCACAAAGTTAGAGCTTGCGATCGCGGAGATTAACCCAAACGCCGATCGTAGTTCTCAAGTTTATATCACTCACAAACAGCAGTCATGGGAACTAGGCAGAGAATTATCTGTGCAGTTGCATGACTGCTTGAATATGTTTGTGGGTGATATTTCATGGCATGATTTTGTTTTTTTAGCGATCGCCACTGGTATCGGCAGCTTTACTGGTACGAGAATTGGCATTGTGGTCGCCAGAACCCTTGGTGAACAGTTAAATATCCCTCTGTATGGAATTAACTGTGATGAGATTATAGCGAGATCGCAGCAATCCCATCCCCCATTATCTTTAAGCGAAAGTTTATTAGCGATCGCCCAAGATCAGTGGCAATCGGGAATTTATCCACGATGGCAAGATGCTTTGCCATTGTACGAACCCTAAATAATACCAATTCACGAAAGTGTGACAACACTTTCGTGAATTGGTATTAAGTACTTGGGCAAAATAAATTATGGAAACCTGTAAAGTTGCGCCCCTGCGGGGGCGCAACTTTACAGGTTTTGATCTGTTATAGCTATCGCCAAATGTACTAGGACATAAACCCCAAGAATTGAGTGGCGGCGCGAAGCGCCGCCACTCAATTCTTGGGGTTTGATTTGTCCTCATTCTAGCCTTTAGTAGATTTGGCAACAGGTTCGACATTTAAAAATGGTAGAATTACTTTGCTGAAGGTAGATAAAAGTTGGATTTTACTCACTAACGCTCGACTAACGATCGCTCGTCAGGAATATGAGGGAACTATTTTATTACCCCAGCAAAATCCACCTAGGACGGTAGTTATTCCCAGCTTGACCTATGCTTCAAGACGCGATCGCCATTCGTCATTACCAAAAGATTACAGACTCCTTAGTCGAAATGTCAGAGCGCGGCTATCGCTCTACCGATGAAATGAGACTTTTTTTAGACGGTTACTTAGCGGCTCTGCGCGTTACCAATGCTGTAGAAGTCCATCATATCCACCGTCTCGAAGAAGAAGTAATTCGATTTCTGTATGATTCCTCTAACTTTGCATCTCCCTATGAGTTGGAAATGGAGATCGAGCGCGGCGAAAGATAAACGCTGTGGCGCACGCCTAAGGTAAGGGGGGTTTGAAAGCGCTCTTGCTTAACAACTTGCAATCCCTCCTGCTCGCAAAATATATCAAGCTGTTCGCTTTCTTCGGGTAGCCATTGACCACGATAAAGTACTGCTGTGCCACTTTTCTTTAAAAATGGCAAACAATAGCTAGCGCAGATAGCTGGCGCACCCACAGCCCTCACTAAGGCTAGGTCATACTTTTTGCTATATGGGGCAACTTTGTTTAAATCTTCCACTCGTCCCGACTGGGCGATCGCGTTAGATAATTGCAAAGCTTGAATTGTTTCCTTCACAAAGGCAATCTTTTTCTGCTTGCTATCGACGAGGGTCACTTGCCATGAAGGTTTCGCGATCGCGATCGGCAATCCCGGAAAGCCTGCCCCCGTTCCGATATCAATTACCTTAATATTTTCCTGTCCCCAAAAGGCTAATACGCCTCGTAACGAGTCCCATAGATGCTTTTCCCAAAAATCCTCGGAGGCAGTAATGCGTGTTAGGTTTTGCTTGGAATTGCCCTCCAACACAAGTTCATACAATTTCTCAAACTGATCAACTTGAGTAGGGCTAGGCAACCAATTAAGCGTGGATTGCCAGTGGTCGAATAAATGGGAAAAGTGGGGCATAAAAAACTTTCTGTAGAGATGGCGCAGAGAGCCATCTCTACTTTACTAGTGATTGAACTAGTGATTGATCTAACCTTATATCTTTCCTTTGATGTTTGTAGAATTTCGACATTAGACGATAAGATCAAAGAAACATTAAGATTCATGTAGCAATGCTAAGCGATCGCCCAGAGCATAGCTTGTGAACTTACCGCTCACAAGGAACTGGAGATCGCCACTTGCCTTTATTTCAGGATTTATGAGAGTTAGCTGTTTACAGTAGTTAATCTCAGCTAAGTACCTTAGCACAATTAAAATCCAGAGCTAAAACCTGCGGCACAGTCTGCGCCTGCGTTACAGCTTTTGACTCTAGATTTTAACTATGCCCAATCGCTTAATTTCAATTTCAATAAAAAGTTATAAAACATTTTAAAAAGGTAAAAATCAATGACCGAACCAGTCACAAAGCCCCGTACCGCATTCACTAAAGATGAGCGTGGCATTCTCAATAATTGGGCGATCGAACCCAAAATGTATGTCGATCAAGGCGACGATCGCTTTGGTCTAACGGAATATGCCGAATTGATCAATGGTCGTTTGGCAATGATTGGTTTTGTGGGTTTAGTCGTGATCGAACTGGTAACTGGTAAAGGGCTGTTACAAATTATCGGTTTCTAAATCATTTTCAGGTTCAATAGCTCCAGTAAATGGTCTTCTTAAGACAAATCAAAACCCAAGAATTGATGGGCGGCGTGACGCGCTGCCCATCAATTCTTGGGTTTTCTGTCCTAGTAAACTTAGCAACAGCTTGGCAACAGCTATATTAAAAACCTATGTCGATCCCTCAAGACCCAATCCAATTTTTAACCCTAGAAGAAGCCCGTGCGATCGATGGGGCAATGCTTTCCATGATGGAAAAATTTATGACGCGCATCACAATCTCCTCACTGCGTATCATTGCCAAAATCGCTCAAGAACTGAGCGTACATGGTGAAGAGCTATCCCCACAGCAAATCGTGCAATGGATCGAGCATGATTCGCAGGTGCGGCAAGAACAAGGTGAAGATGCAGCCTTTCTAAAATGGGCTTCGCCTCATCCCGATTTAGATTTTGAGGATACGAGACAGGATGAAGTGACCCCCGCCAACCTATCGAGTCACGAAAAGTTCTTAACTCGGATGGTGATTTCTGCCATGCAAGCCTTAGGTGCGATCGCCAAAGATTACAGCATTCATCTGGAAGAATTAAGCGCGGAGCAAGTAATTGCTTGGGTAGAACGCGATGCGAAGGTCAAGCGAGAACAGGGGCTTGAAGCAGCATTTTTATCTTGGTAGTTTCATTTGAGCAGGTTCTAACGCTTTGTAAAGCTAAGTAGGTCAAACAAATCATTGACCGATACTTGCCAGTCTTTTAAACCTTCTAGGACGGGCAGCAGATCTTCGCCTCGATGACTGTAAAAGCGATCGCCTTGAAAGCTAAGTATGGTTCTTTCCTGAGGAGCAATGAGCCACCCAAGTTTCGTGCCATTTTTAATGGCAAAGCTAATTTTATCGATTACATCAATTGGCGATTGTTCGGGTGAGAGAATTTCAATGATCCAATCGGGCGGAATTTCAATCCTGTTAATAATTTCGCCGTTAGCATCTAGGGGAATATGCTCCCATGCAAATACGGCGATATCTGGAACAATAGATCTCCCTGCAAAGGTGCAGCGCAGTTCAGGAAAAGCAAAAAGGATTTGTTCGGGTTCCCCAAGCTGATTAATCTTGGCAACTAATTTTCCCTGCAATGTGCTGTGCTTTCCCTGTGGCATCGGTTTCTGATAAATATTTCCGTTGATATATTCACTAGCGGGCTTGGTTTCAGGAAGCACTAAAAAATCTTCCAGCGCTATAAGGCTGGGTTGGGTTGGTTTCGGTTGAATCGCGATCGCCATAAAGCTGCCTCTTAATAAATCAATTACTAAATTACCAATTCACATCTCCTCACCATTTTCCAAACTCAATGCGTTGTTGATTTACTTTTTCTATTTTTGCCTATCTCAATTTTATAGCTACCGCCAACTGTATCAGGACATAAAACCCAAGATCGTGTTGTCGCACTCCGCGCAACAACACGATCTTGGGTTTTAATTTTGTCCTAACAAGACTGGCGGTAGCTATATATAGCTGTCGCCAAGGATACGAGGACATAAACCCCAAGCATTGACTGGCGGCGCGAAGCGCCGCCAGTCAATGCTTGGGGTTTGATTTGTCCTACAAGTACCTGTAGCTATAAATCGCTAAGCTGCATTTTCTCGTATTTCTCAAAAGGTTGATGAATCCAAGGATTGTCGGCTAAGAAATCCACGTAATAGTCGGGTTTGGCGATAGAACAAGCTTTAAACCATAGAACCGCCGATCGCACTTCGGTAATGGCAAATTCCTCATGATCCTTGAGCCATTCGAGAATCCGAGCGAGAGTTACCCCTGAATCAACCAGATCGTCAACCAATAAAATCCTCTTGCCAAGGGTATCTGTGGTCATCGTGATGTTATTAGCGATCGTCAGCTTGCCACGTTCCTGAAAATCCTTGCCCCCATAGGAAGAAGTCGAGAGAATTGCAAGAGGCTTGTTATATATCCGCGATAGCAAATCGCCAATGCGTAATCCCCCTCTAGCTAGACAGAGAATTTGATCGAATTCCCAATGAGACTGATAAATCTGGGCTGCCAAATCTTCGATTTTGGCGTGATATTCTTCCCATGAAACGTAAAGGTCTGACATAGTGAGGGATTGAGGTTATAACCCAGAAATTAAGTGGCGATATTTTTGCCGTAGCTAATTTTTGGGTTTAGGTTAGGTACTTATAGTATCAATTAGTACAATCAATTGGACTTGTTGAAAAGTAAGGATTAGACTAGAAGTAGATGAAAATGAGATAGGGAGACAAAATCGTGGTAGCTATTACTGAGATGCCGTCTGTTGAAAAAGTTGCGGAAAAAGCGCTTGAGCGTCGCCTCACGGTTCAGGTTGCCGAAATTGCCGCCGACACCACCACCATTCGATCGCTGGATTGGGATCGCGATCGCTTTGACATTGAGTTTGGTCTACAAAATGGGACAACCTATAACTCCTATATCATTCGTGGCGAAAAGCTCGCCTTAGTCGATACATCCCATGCGAAGTTCCGCGAACTATATCTCAAAACGCTGCAAGGGCTAGTCGATCCCGCGCAGATCGAATATTTAGTAATTAGCCATACCGAGCCAGACCACAGTGGACTAGTGCGAGAAATCCTAGCCCTTGCCCCGAATGTAACGGTGGTAGGGACAAAGGTAGCTTTGCAATTTTTAAACGATTTGGTACATCATCCCTTCAAGCAACAGATCGTCAAAAATGGTGACCAGATCGATCTTGGGAAGGGTCATGTTTTGCAATTTGTGAACGCTCCCAATCTGCACTGGCCAGATACGATGATGACCTTCGATCTGGGTACATCGACTCTCTATACCTGCGATATTTTTGGAATGCATTATTGCAGTGAAGTAACCTACGACGAAGACCTACAGAAAATCACACCTGACTATCGTTTTTATTACGAATGCTTGATGGCTCCCAATGCCCGATCGGTAATTTCCGCAATGAAACGCATGGATGAACTGCCCCAAGCGGAAATTGTCGCCAATGGGCATGGACCTTTACTGCGTTATAACGTTAAAGAGCTGACGGAAAACTATCGCCAATGGAGCCAAGCGCAAACCAAGGGCGAAACCAATGTGGTGGTTTGCTATGTGTCTGACTATGGCTATTGCGATCGCCTCTCGCAAGCGATCGCCCGTGGGGTTGCCAAAACTGGAGTCGCCGTGGAAATGGCGGATCTCAAAGCGATCGACCTCCAAGAGTTACGCGAGCTAGTCGGTCATGCCTCAGGCTTAGTCGTTTGCACGCCCCCTACAGCCAATAGCCATGTCGAAACAGCGATCGGGGCAATTCTAGCGGCAGCAAGCGAAAAACAAGTCATTGGTCTATACGAACCCCATGGGGATCGTGATTCCTCCATCGATCTGCTAAATAACAGATTTAAGGACTTAGGAGTGATTACGGCTTTTCCCGCGATTCGCGTGCGGGAAAACCCTAACGAAACCACCTATCAAACCTGCGATGAGGCGGGAACTGACTTAGGACAATTACTAACCCGCGAAAAAAATATTAAACAACTTAAAGCGATCGATGCCGATCTAGACAAGGCGCTCGGACGCTTAGCAGGTGGTTTATATATTATTTCGGCGGCAAAGGGGGGCGCTCGCAGTGCCATGCTTGCCTCTTGGGTGGCGCAGGCAAGCTTTAAGCCCCTCGGCTTTACGGTCGCCGTGGCAAAGGATCGGGCGATCGAGTCATTTATGCAAGTAGGCGATCGCTTTGTCTTAAACGTTCTCGAAGATGGCAACTATTCCAAATTGATGCAACATTTCCTCAAACGATTTGCCCCTGGAGCCGATCGCTTTGAGGGTGTGAAAACGCAAATTTCATCGTCGGGAGCCCCAATTCTGACGGATGCCCTTGCTTTTATCGAGTGTGAAGTGCTGAGTCGGATGGAGTGCAGCGATCACTGGGTGATCTACGCGATCGCCGAGGAGGGGCGCGTCTCTAAACCCGATGCCCTTACGGCCGCCCATCATCGGAAAATCGGCAACCATTACTAAAATAGCCAAGGATTAGCGTTGCAGCGCTAATTCTTGGCATAATACCAATTCCCAAAATGGCGTTGCCATTTTGGGAATCTCAAAACCTTACTGGGTTTGGTTTTTAATTCACAAAATTGTTGTCACACTTTCGTGAATTGGTATAAAACCATAGAGAGGGCGCTCTGCGCCCTCTCTATGGTTAGACTTTGCCAAAACGGCGATCGCGTTCTTGATAATCGATCAATGCAAGATGAAACTCACTGCGATTAAAATCTGGCCAGAGCGTGTGGGTAAAATACATCTCGGTATAAGCCATTTGCCAGAGCAAAAAATTACTCAAGCGCATCTCACCGCTAGTCCGAATTAAAAGATCGGGATTATCAGTTCCCGCCGTATAGAGATGCTGCTCGAATAAGTTTTCGTCAATATTTTCAGGTTTAATTTCTCCCGCTTGGGCAGCTTCAGCAATTTGGCGGCAGACCTTCAGGATCTCCCGACGGCTGCCATAATTAATCGCCACGGTGAAGTGAATCGCTTGATTATTCGCAGTCGCTATTTGCGATCGCTCGATTTCCGAGCGCAGAGACTTGGGCAAGGAATCAAGATCGCCCACAAAGGAAATACGAACACCTTCTCGACACATTTCCTCTAATTCATGCCGCAACATCCGCTCGAATAAAACCATTAAAAAATCAACTTCTTGGGCGGGACGGCTCCAATTTTCGGTAGAAAAGGCATAGACCGTCAAAGCCGCAATCCCCCAATCTTTGCAGCAGCGCAACAAATCCTTGAGAGCATCTACACCCTGTCGGTGACCAGCTATTCTTGGCATCCCTTTCTGCTTTGCCCAACGTCCGTTACCATCCATAATTACGGCAACATGTTTGGGCAAACGATGACGATCGAGATCTGGTGGCAAAGTTTGCAGTAGCTTAGCTGTCATTTCTTTTCTGACGATTTTCGACTTACCATATTTTTAAAAATTGAACTCGACCAGAGCCAATTAAATCGCGGAACTGTCCGTCCTAGAGTCGTTGGACGATAATTGCCTAATTTAGTTTCTAATATTTCTCGCAGGCGGCTACTAGAGATTGGACGATCTAAAATCCCATTTTCCGCGATCGCGATCGAGCCTGTTTCCTCAGAAACCACTATACAAAAGCAATTTCTCACCCGATCGGTGATCCCCATCGCCGCCCGATGTCGCGTGCCAATCTCCCTTGAGGCAGCTCGCTCCGAAATGGGTAAAATCACACCAGCGGCAAGAATACGATCTTCACGAATCAAGATAGCTCCATCATGCAAAAGGGTTGAAGTTTGAAAAATTGTATGTAGTAGCTCTTTTGATAATAATGCGTTCAGCTTCACCCCAGGCACAGAAAAATCGCGATCGTCAATAGGTTCTCCCGTCTCAATAATCATTAACGCACCTGTACGGTTTTGCGATAGCTCGATCACGGCATCGCTAATCTCTTCAATCACTGAGTCCGTCTCTACAGCCGTCCTTCGATTAGTTGTCGGTTGAATCAACGAGAGTAAATCGCCACGCCCAAGCCTTTCTAAAAATCGCCGCAGTTCTGGCTGTAAAATTACCGCCATCGCCACAGCCGCACCAATCAACAATTTGTCTAGGACGAAATTAAGCAATCGCATACCAAGGCGATCGCTCAAAACACTAGCAATTAGCAGAAAAATGATGCCCCGCACCATCAATAAAGTGCGGCGATCGTTGCTGAGAGACAACATGAAATAGATTAATCCCAATACCGCAAGGATATCGATCGCCCTCATCATGAATGCAATTGAGTTGATGTTTATAAACCACTGCATCCATAGCCCTCTCATTCACAACTGAAAAATATACACTTTACCGAGTTACTAAACCCATAAATCTTAAGGAAAGCCATGCAAAGCTAAGCTTCCCTTAAAAATTCCTCGAAAATTAGAGTGGGAAATCAGCAAAAACGCTTGTAATACCAATTCTCAAAAGTGTGGCTACACTTTTGAGAATTAAAACCCAAACCCAGTAAGGGTTTTAAAATCACAAAATGGCTACGCCATTTTGTGATTTGGTTAACTACCGACGTAGTTTCTCTGGCAAGCAATCTTGACGTAATAGATCTTCGCGAGTTTCACGTTTGATAATCAAACTCGATTCGCCACCTTCCACAATAACTGCCGCAGGCTTGGGCAACCGATTGTAATTGGATGCCATGCTGTAATTGTAAGCACCCGTTCCAAATACTACTAAAGTGTCACCCGCATTAGTTTCAGGCAATTGAATATCTTTAATTAAAATATCACCTGATTCACAATGCTTTCCTGCGATCGTCACCGTTTGCGATAAAGCCGCACCCATCCGATCCGCAATCACCGCCCGATATTTAGACTGATAGGTAATAGGACGAGGATTGTCCGACATACCGCCATCAATCGTCACATAGGTACGGATATCAGGAACCGTTTTGCGACCACCAATCGTATAGGCGGTAACGCAGGTCGAACCAACTAGCGATCGCCCAGGCTCGCATAATAATTTAGGTAATGGCAATCCTGCGGTAACAAAAGCTTCGGTTACACCAGCACTAACGGTTTTTACCCATTCTTCGATACTAGGAGGATCGTCCGATTCAACATAGCGAATCCCCAAACCACCGCCAATATTGAGTTCGGAGAAATGCAAGCCATACTTTTCGCCCGCCAATGCGTACCATTGCACCATCACGCCACCAATATCTTGATGGGGTTGCAACTCAAAAATCTGCGAACCAATATGGGCGTGAATACCAATACAGTTAAGGCTAGACTCTGAAAGAAAAGCAAATACTGCGGGAATTTCATTAGGATCGAAGCCAAACTTACTGTCAATATGCCCCGTTTGGATATATTCGTGAGTATGGCATTCAATTCCAGGAGTCAAACGCAGCATAATCCGAGGCGCATGAAAACTGACGGCATCAGACTGTTCTTTAGCAAGTCGATCTAGGGTCTTGAGTTCGTGCCAGTTATCCACCACGATGGTGCAGCCAGACTCTAGAGCATAGCTAAGTTCGTCAATCGATTTATTATTGCCATGAAAATAAATCAAACTCGGAGCAGCACCCGCCCGTAGCGCGGTCAAAATCTCTCCTGCGGAAACAACGTCAATGCCTAGCCCTTCCGAGCTGACGATCGCGCATACCGCGAGACAACTCCAAGCCTTAGAAGCATACAAAACCTGCGATGGTCCTTGATAATGCTTCGCGAAAGCATCGCGATATTGCTGACAAGCGGTTCTTAAACTGACTTCATCCAAAATATAAAGCGGCGAGCCGTATTGCTGTACTAATTCCAATACATCACAACCACCAATCTCTAGGTGATCATGGGAATTCACAACCGCCGTTAGGGGTAAAAGTTGCTGATTTGGAGACAAACGATCTAAGCTTGATTTGTTATTTTCTAACGCATTCGTTGCGTTCGTCTCTGCCTTTAAACTCGTTAAAGGACTCGGTAAAACAGTAGTCATTAAGTACCAATAAAATTTTGCAATATTCTTTGAGTCTATTATAAAAAAATATCGCGCTTTCCGCTCTTAATCCCAGCCAAGTAATACCAATTCCCAAAAATGTGGCTACACTTTTGGGAATTGAAAAACAAACCCAGTAGGGGTTTTAAAAACACAAAATGGCTACGCCATTTTGTGTTTTGGTATAAGTTATTTCAAACTTTATGTTGCTGTAGCTGCTTGCATAAAAAGAAGAGAATGGAGCGGCGCTTTGCGCCGCCCCATTCTCTTCTTTTTAGCTCAGGCTGTACTTGCACTAAAGGCTTTGTCTATGTTTTCTAATCCTCTAGTTTTTCTAAGTTAAGCGATCGCTGTAATTCGGTAATTTCATCTTTATGGGCGCGTACTTTTAATTTGGCATCGGGCAAAAGCTGTAAACTCACCTGCCGCTCGCGGGGAGTACCTCGCCAATAAAATACTCCAGCGATCGGTGCTAAACATATCAACCATAGCCAGAGATTTTCTAAATCGGGAATCAAAATACCTAAAACTAGCCCCAGACAAACAAAACCTATAGCGGCTAAGACTGACATAAATATTGCCAGAAACAAACTTGGTTGAACTTGACCGATCAATGTCGCCACATCTCTGGCGGGATCGATCTCTACTACCCTGTAAGCTCTTTGCCGAAAATAGTCGCGCACCTGCATCAAGAGGCGATCGTCAGTCAGTTTATCGACCGCAAAGAGAGCATCAACTGTGCGATCGCGGATCGAGCCACGCAAAAAGGAGATCAACCCCAAAAACAATAGAATTGTTAAGAATAGGGTGGAGTATATTGTAGGAATTGTTTCAGGCATTGGGGCTGAGATTTTATTGGCTTGGGATACAATCTATCAATCATTCATTATAGAGAGCAATTCTAAAAACTTCTCAGGAATGTAATTTGGGATTTTGAGACTAAAAGCATAAGTAAACTTAAAACCTAGAAGAGCGTACCGCCCGCTAAGCGGGCGGTACGCTCCGTATTTTTGGTTTTGAATTATGCTTAACTGCTTATCTGACCTTGAAAATACGATTTGCCATCTTTATATATAGATCCTTAACTAAGATCCTTAATAAATCCTTGGGAAACAATCAAAGGGATCCAAGAATTGCTATATTCTCTCGATTTTGATATAAAGATTAGCGATCAAGAGCATGACAATTAAAGCTACTTGGGTAAAAAACAACGATGACTGCATATCCTAAGGCTACCTACGTAGGCAAGTATGTTGATGACTCTTTTAAACTTGCCAAATTTTTACGAGTACTACGCAAGCGCTGGATCGTCATCGTAGCAGTCTCCGTGACTGTATTTGCAGGAAATACTTACTACACCATTACCCGAATTCCCCAGTATCGCTCTAGTGCCTCCCTCCTAATCAACAACTCCACGATCCCTGTTTCCGACATTCAAGTTCCTAATGCCCCAAGCAGTGGTTTACCTGCTAGCCCCGTTATTAACCTTGGCACAGAAATTGGCATCCTCAAGAGTCGTCCTCTCATTGAAAGTGCGATCGCCAAAATGCGCCAATCATCGGATGGATCTTCTAAACCAATCGATGCATCTTCCGTAATCAACGGCTTGGATATTCGACCTGAAAAAGATGCCCTGATTTTACGTCTAACCTATACGGACAGCGATCCCAAACGCGCTCGCGAGGTTTTAGGTGCGCTATCGCAAACCTATGTCGAATATAGCCTGAAAGATCGCCGCACTAAGTCCAGTAATGCCATTAAATTTATTCAAGATAAGCTACCTCAAGTTAAGCAAAAACTTGAGAAATCAGCTTTAGCCGTCACACAATTTCGGAAGACTTATAACATCGTTGACCCCGACACCTATGCAGCCGCAGTTTTTAAAATGCGTGAAGCTTTAGAAACTCAGGCGCAAGAATTGCAGATCAAAATAGCGCAATCACAACAGCAGTATGAGGCGCTAAGCCGTCAAGTTGGCAAATCCGCAGAGTCTGCGATCGGTGGGGCAATTTTGCAACAGGATCCGACCTATCAATCTTTGGTAAAACAATTTCAAGATGTGGAAACTAACTACTTCTTGGAGCGCACACGCTTTCGCGAAGATTATCCTAGCGTACTGGCGCTTAAAGATCGTCGTGATGAACTCTATCGGCTGCTAGAGGCTCGCGCTCAGTCTGTGGTGGGAGTTAAAGGAAATACGACCAATATTGCCAACGAGCCGAGTAGTTTAATCCAACAAAATTTAGCTTCACAGCTATTTGACGCGCAAACAAATCTGGCGGTGAGTCAAGCCCAACTGGAGAGCATCAGAAATGCTCAGTCTGAAGTCGCGGCGGTTTTTTCCAAGATTCCTCAGATTCAACAACGCTATGTGGAAATTCAACGTCAACTCGATCTTGATACCTCAACCTATAATAAGCTCACCGAAAAACTGGAAGAATTAAGAATTTCCGAAGCCCAAGAAATATCTTCATGGAAAATTTTAGAACCACCGCTTCTCCCAGTTCGCCCCTCTTCTCCAGACATTGAAAGAAGCCTGTTCATTTCCGCCATTGCAGGCTTAGGTTTAGGAGTCTTGATTGCATTGCTTCTCGATCGCTTGGATCAACGTATCCGTGAAGTAGAAGAGGTCAGGGAAATCATAGATGTCCCATTACTTGCCTCGATTCCGATGACTGAAGTTGCCTCTCTAGCGCCCTTATTGAGTCAAGGCATCTTGCCCACCAGTAGTTATTACGCCTTTAAAGAAGCCTTAAGTTCTCTAGCCTTAAATTTGCGCTACCTCGGTACCGATAACATGATGAAAGTGATTGCCTTCACTTCATCAGTCCCCTCTGAAGGTAAGAGTACCTTAACCTACAACCTTGCCATGATTCTCTCGTCTTTGGGATATAGGATTCTCCTAGTAGACGCGGATTTACGCAAACCAACCGTTCATAAATTAGCGCGATTGAGTAACAAATTTGGTTTGTCTACCGCTCTAGCAACTCCCAGTCCTTGGCAAGAGCTGACTCAGGTGGTCGATGAGAAGGGCAACTTACATATTTTGACATCGGGTTCTATCCCTCCTAATCCCATGCTCCTGCTAGAGTCTGTCAAAATGACCGCACTGGTACAGGAATGGAGACAAGAATATGATTATGTTTTGGTGGATACTCCGCCTGTGATTGGGATTACTGATGCCCAATGCCTGACTTCCAAAGTAGATACATTTATCTTAGTTGCGGCAATCAATCGCTCGACTAGAAGTGGAATTTCAAGGGCTTTAGAAGTTTTAGCGTCAGCTAGAGCTAACGTTTCGGGATTGTTAATTAATATGATTGGTTCTTCTGATAGTGAATATCACTACGGATATTACGATCAGTATTATCTACATCCTTCTGAGCAAGAGAGCGATGAGGATAGTGAAGAAGATGATGAAGAGGAAGTGGAAGAGGACAGTAGTTCGACGATAACTACCATCGAAGGTTCTAAGGGCAATCACTAGGGATGGTAGAGTAGAGAGTTGCGGCGCTTCGCGCCGCAACTCTCTATTGAGTTTGATATCCTAATACCAATTCACGAAAGTGTGACAACACTTTTGTGAACTATAGCTACAGTCACTTGACTTAGGACAAATCAAACCCCAAGAATTGATTGGCGGCGCTTTGCGCCGCCAATCAATTCTTGGGGTTTAT
The DNA here is from genome assembly GCF_006861605.1 of Pseudanabaena sp. UWO310. Lineage (NCBI taxonomy): Bacteria > Bacillati > Cyanobacteriota > Cyanophyceae > Pseudanabaenales > Pseudanabaenaceae > Pseudanabaena > Pseudanabaena sp. UWO310. The sequence continues at coordinate 18,312 of NZ_SELU01000066.1, forward strand.
GTCCTATTAGACTTGGCGACAGCTATAAACACCAAACCCAGTAAGGGTTTTCAAAGCTCAAAATGGCTACGCCATTTTGAGCTTTGGTATTAAAAGTCTACGCCCCGTTTGAGATCTACACCTTTTTCAGCATAGTGTTTATGGCAGACCATTTCTGAATGAACTGAGGCTAGATCGAAATAGGCTGGTTGATTGAGGCAACGACCTGTAATGATCACTTCCGTATCGCGGGACTTCTTGAGTAAGGCTTGGCAGATCGGCTCCACGGGTAATAAATCTAAATCGACGGTAGGATTTAACTCGTCAAGAACGATCGTTTTGTAGAGCCCTGAAGCGATCGCAGCTTGGGCAATTTCCCAACCACGTTGAGCTTCGATGCAGTCCATTTCTTGCTGTTGCCCGCGCCAGACGATCGCATCCCGACCGCAGCGCTGATGATCGATGACATGGGGATAGCCACGCTTGAGCGCAGCGATCGCCGCATCCTCGGTATAGCCTGTTCCGCCTTTGAGCCACTGCATGATTAAGACGCGGTGCGATAGGTCTCGGCTGATTCCCGTACCGATCGCCTTGAGCGATCGACCTAACGCCGATGTACTTTTACCTTTACCAGCACCTGTATAAATCTCAATCCCCGTGACATCGTATTTTTCAGCATGAGCATCATCATGCGATCGCATTTCCGAGTGCAGGTCGGCGATATCAATTAAGGATTGAGGTGCGCCACGTCCTGTACAGATCACTTCCAGATGGGCAGGCTTATTTTTTAAATCTTTAACAATGCGATCGGCAGGAATTAAACCCAGATCGAGAACGGGATTAATTTCATCGAGGACAACTACGGAATAAAGTCCCGAAGCCATGGCTCCTTTGGCGATCGCCCAACCTCGTTCGGCTTCTTGGCGATCGAAAGGGGTAACATGCTCCGCATCAAAAAATTCGGCGCGACCAGTGCGTACGTGATCGATCAGATGAGGAAAACCCTGCTGCAAAGCGGAAATTGCAGCATCTTCGGCATATTCACGCTCTGAACCTTTGAGAAATCGTAATAATAAAATTCTCGTACCAAAGGGTGATGTGTCGGACATACCCAAGCCTAGCGATCGCAGAACTACGCCCAATGCGGCCTGTGATTTGCCTTTGCCAGTTCCGTCATAAACATGGATTTGTCCGATCTCACGTTCGGGACGCACCTGTGCGGTCATGATGCCAATCGCTGCCATGTTTTTACTTAATCTCTTTTCACAACGCAATACAATAGTATAACAACCCTATCAAACCCAAGATACTGCCCTTGGCGATCAAACCAAACCCCAAGAAGAATTTTGAAAGCTTTGCTAAGCAAAGCTTTCAAAATTCTTCTTGGGGTTTGATCGGTAATTGCTGTGAGGGTAGCGGCGCTTTGCGCCACCACTCTGATCTTGTATAGTAAAATCCAAATAGCTAGGATACTTCTGGGATTAGCCGATGCTACAGATAGATCGCCAATATCTACCCACCAGCGATGAATTACCCGATTCTGACGATACGCCTGTGGATAACGAAGACCAAAACTTTTTACCTAACTTACTATTATTTCTGTTGGAATATATTTGGAAAAATCGCGATGATTGGTACTTTGGTGTCGATATGGGTATCTATCACACCACTGGCGTAAGTCCTAGAGTTCCTGTAATTCCTGATGGATTTTTGAGCTTGGGAGTGGAACGGCGCAAAAATGGTGGATCCCGTAGCAGCTATGTGATGTGGGAAGAGGAATATACCGCACCAATTTTGACCTTAGAAGTGGTATCCCATACCTATGGCGATGAATATGGCAAGAAATTAGAGATTTATCGCCAATTAGGTATCAAATATTATGTAATTTACAATCCTCAATTCTGGCGGCGCGATGGACATTTGCCTTTTGAGGTTTATAAATTAGTTGATGACGATTACCAATTACAGATTGGTGAACCTCTATGGATGCCAGAGATCAGCTTAGGGATTGGACGTTGTGTCTTGCCAAGCGATCGCTTCGGGCGTGAAGTTTTAAGCTGGTTTGATCAAAAAGGCGATCGCTATCTCACCCCTGAGGAACAGGCTGAGATAGAGCGTCAAACGGCAAATACTGAGAGGCAACGGGCTGATGCTGCCCAGAAACAGGTGGAATTGTTAACGGCAAAGTTGCGATCGCTTGGTATTTCTGAAGAGTAGAAGATCACTTACCAAAGTGGATCTTTACCTGTTCCGCCAAAGTTGGCAGGTTTACGAAAATCTGGTAAGCCGTCAATGGAGAGAGAAACAGACATTCCTTTATGATCTCTGATTGCGACGTTGACAAACTCCCCTCGAATTTCGCATTCTGACTCTGCCAATAAGTACCCTTGCTTGTCGAGATAGCCTACTGGCATTTGCTCAACATTTATATCAATACTAGGTCTAACTCCCAGCAGCCTAGCACTCCGACCTATTTTCGGCTTGTCGTTATGCTCTGCCATGCCACGATAGTAAAGTTTAGCCATCGTTCAATATTAATAGGTAGCATTAAACGAAGCTTAATACTACCTATTATTTGCCTTTGTCAATGTATACGTGCTAGAGTTTCTAAATCTATACAAATTAAGCATAGAGATTGCTCTGCAAAGCAACTTCTACGCTGTTCGTTGATTTTTTGTAGATAACTAGTCTTAAACTTGATTTTGACTAGTAGCTTAAATAATTAGAGGAAGAATTTATGAAGATTCTTTGTGCAATTACAGTGCTTGGCATTGTCTTGGCAGTTCTGCGCGGACAAATAAATGCGAACGACGCGTTTATTTTGGTTCTTTTAGTAGTAGGTACGTTTGCACTGTAACTACAGTGATAAACGAGATAAAGCAAGTAGGTGTTACCAGCATCCGCTTGCTTTTTTATTTAATTTAGTTAACGTATACGCAATATGTATCTATTGATCTAGTACGATACGTGTTTGTTTGTCATCTTCTAATGTAACTTCAATCGCAATAAATGTCAAGCCCTCATCAACATTGGGCAAATCTTCATCCTCCAGCGTTGCCAATAACTTCAATAAAGATCTTTTCTTAAATGGCTCAATAATCAGTCTCTCCCCATCTCTACGAATAACTACATCGTTACTAGACATTTCAAATGCATGAGGAATATTCAAAGTTTGATAGCGTCCATACAACTTCTCGCTCGATTATATAAAGAATATGGTTTTCCGTTGTGGCTAATGCTAAAATCCACGTCTTAGAGCCAATATATTGTGTCATGAGAAAATTTGCAGAGCGATCGCCAAATCTGCCAAAATTCAGGCTTTATACCCAAGCGTAAACAAAACGATACTTTCTAGATCAGCGATCAACCCTGAGTCTAACTGTCCTAATCTTTTAATCAATCGAGTTTTATCAAGTACTCGAAGTTGATGGCAGAGTGCAACTGAATCTTGACTTAAGCCACCTTGATCACTAGAGATTAACAAACAAGTTGGCAGAGCCGCCCGCCGCAAGTTAGTTGTGAGGGGAATTGTGATGATAGTGCTGGTGAATTTAGAGATTGTGTTTTCTTGAAAAATGATAATTGGACGAGTGCCAGCTTGCTCTGAGCCTTGAGTTGGATCGAGAGTCGCTAACCAGATTTCACCACGGTCTACTTTCATTTTTGTCCTCACTGCTCAAAAGTTCCGCATACTCAGAAATCCCTACTTCAGCCAGTTCTCGATCTTCCTGCGCGAACTCTTGATAGAGATTAGCAAACTGACTAATATCAGCTGTCGGTTGACTACATCTCGTTTGAAACTTGATAAAAGCAATAAAATCTGCAACTTGCTTTAGTTGTTGATCATTAAATTGGTCTAACTCTTGCTTAAGGTATTCCTTAGTGATTACTGTCATTGCTAAACACCTCGCTCCTATCATAACTTCTCGCTCGATTATAAAAGAATCTGGTTTTCCGTTGCGGCTAATGCCAAAATCCACGTCTTAGAGCCACCTAAAAAATCAGAATTTTTAAATCAACCAATTCTCAACCACCAAATTTGGCACATGGAAAAATTCACGTATATTTGCTGTCACAACCGTTAAATTGAGCGCCAAACCATGCGCTGCAATCAGCAAATAGAGATAAGTCATAGCTAAAACTGAATATTATCAAGTGGAACTAGTCCTTCATCAACATTGGGAAAATCTTCATCAATATCCTCCAGCGTTGCCAATAACTCCAATAAAGATCTTTTCTTAAATGGCTCAATAATTAGTCTTTCACCATCTCTACGAATAACCACATCATTACTAGGCATTTCCAATGCATGAGGAATATTCAAAGTTTGATTGCGTCCATTGTGAAACAACCGAACTTGATATTGAGTAACCATAATTTTCACCTCGCAGTAAAAGTTCGTTTTTAGTTTGGCTCGGAGATCGCAATACCAGCTCTGGCTCGATTATAAAAGAATCTGGTTTTCCGTTGTGGCTAATGCTAAAATCCATCTCTTAGAGCCAATATATTTGTGTCATGAGAAAATTTGCAGCGCGATCGCTAATTACCCTTGCAGCTATAACCACCACGATGTTAGCTGTGGCTACAGCAGTGCGATCGCAAACCAACCAAGGCACAAGCATTGAAATTTCGCGCCCCATAGTCCAACCTGAGAAACCCGAAATTAGCTCCAGCAAAAAGGCTAGTTTTGTGAAAATGTTTGAAGATATTGCGATCGCCCCCAACTTTTCACCTAAGACAATCGAATTGCGCGGCATTAGTGGCGGTGGGGTCGAAACTCAGAAAACCTCAAAGCGAAAAACAACTGAAACGGGGGAATGTATCGGATTTATTGACTCAACCCCAGATCATAAAATTACACTGACAAAAGCATTTCGCTATCTTAAGCTGCAAGTTAAAAGCTCTGGCGATACGATTATGCTCGTGCGCGGGCCAGGGGGAATCTGGTGTAGTGACGATGCCAGCGATCGCAATCCAGAAATTAGTGGTGACTGGCTCGAAGGAACCTATGAGGTGTGGATTGGCTCCTACGAAGAAAACACCTCTTTTCCTTATTTACTCCAACTTACCGAGCAGCCTTAACCACACGTCAGTTCGGGTGAAGCTGGCAAATTTTAAAAGCCCAAAAGTAAAAGCCTTGCTACGCAAGGCTTTTACTTTTGGGCTTTGAGAAAGGGTTTGCTACGCAAACCCTTTCTCAAAGCCAGTTTCAAATTATCCCGAACTCACGTTAACCACCACATCAAAAAAGAGGTAGAGATAGTCGGCGCTTTTTTGTGCCGACTATCTCTATATAGCTGCCGCCAGTTTTGTGAGGACAAAATCAAAACCCCAAAGAGAGTTGCCGCGCTCCGCGCGGCAACTCTCTTTGGGGTTTTATGTCCTGATACAGTTGGCGGCAGCTATAGAATTAAATTGGACAGCCTAAAGTTTGGCGGCTGTCATTTTTAGTAAATGGATGTGTACCGCTAGCAACCGTACAAAGATATAAACGCATTCGCTCGTCTAAATTACGCACCCCCGTAAAATCAGTATCAGCACAGGTTCGCAAATTTTTCAGCATCGCCCCGCGCAAATTTGTGCCCCGAAGATTTGCTCCCTTCAAGATGGCTCCCGTAAAATCCGCCTCAATTAAATTCGCCCCACTAAAATTAGCAACACTGAGATTAGAACGCACAAATCGGCTATTTGAGGAGTTTGACCAAGTTAAATTTGCCCAGCTCAAGTCTGCATCGGCAAAATTAGCACCTCTCAACATTGCCCCCCTCAGATTTGTTTCAATTAAATTTGCTCCAGTTAAATTAGCATCAATTAAATTGGCGCTACTCAAGTCAGCCTTGTTCAAAGTAGCTCCCCTTAGATCAATACCAATTAGACTGACACTACGCAATAGACCATTACTAATGTCTACATTGGAAAAGTTACGATGTCCCTGTCTATACAAGTCTAACAGTTGCGCGACTTCCAAAGTGATTACTCCTACCAATAGTACCGTATTACCAACATCTCATGAAATTTATAGAGTTGAGGATTGGAGCATTAGTTTAACGCATCTTAAGCATATAGTAATCCTAAATCATTTGTAGATTTTTGGCTTTGTGGAATTGCCCCCCTTCTAAGTGCGCTCCCACAAAGCACCTGAGATCGATATATACCCTATCCTAAAATCCAGTTCACTTCTTATTAAATGTTATTAAAAATCTGACCGTTTAACAAGCATATCCCTCCATTTGTAAACCTATTATTGTAAACACTAAAACCATAGAATAAAACCATAGAATGTCCCTAAAAGCCAAATTTAACAAGTTTTTTGCCAAGACTCTGAAATGATTGTTATCGCCACATAACGCATTAATTCTTGTTTATAGCGATCGCCGTTCTTATGTATCACCATTCCCGATTAAGACACAAAGATTAAGCGAATAATTAGTGGTGCTTTGCACCACCCCTCATCTTTTGGGTCGTGATTTGTGCTCAAAAACTTATTGCCAAAACCCGTAAAGTCGCGCCCCTACGGGACGCAGCTTTACGGGTTTTGGGTTGTAATTAATTATGCCTAACTACTCAATGTACTCATCAATATACTCATCAATGTACTCAAATAACGAACTAATCGGGAGAAACACTATAAAATATAAGCTGAAGATCAACATCAACTAAGTTTCCCAATTTTTAAGTAACCTGCTATGAGTACGACCGAACTTCCAAAACAATATAATCCTCTCGAATCTGAAGCTAAGTGGCAAAAATATTGGGAGGAAAGTGGCGTATTTGTGGCAGCTAGTCAAAGCGATAAAGAACCCTACTGCATTATGATTCCGCCGCCCAACGTTACGGGCAGCTTGCACATGGGACATGCTTTTCAAGAAGTGCTCATCGATATTCTCATTCGCTACCATCGGATGCGCGGGTTTAATACCCTCTGGCTACCTGGAACCGATCACGCCAGTATTGCCGTACAAACTATTCTCGACAAACAAATCAAGGCAGAAGGAAAAACCAATCAAGAAATTGGTCGCGAAAAATTTCTCGAACGGGCTTGGGAATGGAAAGCTCAATCGGGAGGTACGATTGTATCGCAACTGCGCCGCCTAGGAGTATCCGCTGACTGGACTCGCGAACGTTTCACCATGGATGAAGGATTGTCCCACGCCGTTATAGAATCCTTTGTCAAACTCTACGAAGCAGGCTTAATTTATCGCGGTGAATACCTCGTCAACTGGTGTCCTGCTTCCCAATCCGCCGTTTCTGACCTCGAAGTCGATAACAAAGAAGTCAACGGACATCTCTGGCATTTCCGCTATCCTTTAGCTGATGGTTCGGGGCATCTGGTGGTGGCGACTACCCGTCCTGAGACCATGTTAGGTGATACTGCTGTTGCCGTAAATCCTGAGGACGATCGCTATAAATCTCTGATTGGAAAAACGATCATGTTACCGATCGTGAATCGGGAGATTCCCATTATTGCCGATGCCTATGTCGATCGCGAATTCGGAAGTGGCTGCGTTAAAATCACCCCTGCCCACGATCCTAACGACTTTGAAATGGGCAAGCGCCACGATCTCCCCCTCGTTAATATTCTCAATAAGGATGGCTCCATCAATGAAAATGGTGGGGAATTTCAAGGACAAGATCGGTTTGTAGCAAGGAAGAACATCGTCGCCAAACTGGATGGGTTGGGATTGGTAGAAAAAATCGAAGACTATACCCATACCGTTCCCCATTCCGAACGCGGCAAAGTACCCGTGGAGCCATTGCTGTCCATTCAATGGTTCGTCAAGATTAAGCCCTTAGCGGATTTTGCCCTCGAACAATTCGATCGGCAGAACTCGCCTACATTCGTGCCCGATCGCTGGGGCAAAGTATATCGCGATTGGTTGGTTCGTCTTAAGGATTGGTGCATTTCTCGCCAATTATGGTGGGGACATCAGATTCCTGCTTGGTATGCTCCCGACGGCACAATTTTTGTTGCCCGTAACGAAGCCGAAGCCTGTGCCCAAGCCAAAGAAAAATTTGGCGCAGATATCACCTTAGAGCAGGATCCCGATGTACTGGATACTTGGTTTTCTTCAGGCTTATGGCCATTCTCCACTTTGGGCTGGCCAGAACAGACGCAGGACTTCCAAACTTTCTACCCCACTAGCGTGCTGGTAACGGGGTTTGACATTATCTTCTTCTGGGTAGCGCGGATGACGATGATGGCGGGATATTTTACGGGAAAAATGCCTTTCCACACGGTCTACATTCACGGACTAGTGCGCGATGAGAATAACCAGAAGATGTCTAAGACCAAGAATAATGGCATCGATCCTTTGATTCTGATCGACAAATATGGTGTCGATGCCCTGCGCTATTCTCTGGTTAAAGAGGTCACTGGCGCAGGTCAAGATATTCGTCTTGATTACAATCGCAAAACCGATGAATCCACCACGGTAGAAACCGCCCGAAACTTCGCCAACAAGCTCTGGAATGCCTCGCGATTTGTGATGATGAATCTTAGCGGCTTGAATACCGCTGAAGGTATACAAGAGAATTTAGAACTAGCCGATCGCTGGATTTTATCGCGTTATCACCAAACCGTATTACAAGTACGCGAGCAGTTAGATGCCTATAGCATGGGAGAAGCGACTAGAAGCCTGTATGAATTCTTCTGGGGTGATTTTTGTGATTGGTACATCGAGTTAGTCAAGTCCCGTTTGCAGGAAGATGCCGATCCGACTTCTCGCGCGACGGTGCAGCAAACCCTTGCTTTTGTATTAGACGGAATCCTGCGCTTACTACATCCATTTATGCCCCATGTTACGGAGGAGATTTGGCAGCTACTCACCTATGGTACGAGCGAGCCCTCCAGCGATCGCCCCGTTTTGGCAATTCAGCTCTATCCTGAAGTTGATACTGCACCGATCGATGCAGAGCTAGAGGAGCAGTTCCAGTTATTAATCGGCACGATCCGTACCATTCGCAATCTCCGTGCTGAAGCGGAGATTAAACCCAGTGTCAAGGTTAAGGTCATCTTACAATCCGATAGCGATCGCGAAAGGGCTTTGCTGGAAGCAGGCAAAAGCTACATTTTCGATCTAGCCAAGGTGGAAGATTTAGCGATCGTTGCCTCCGTTGATGCCTCCGCCACCGAAGAAGCGATCGCGGGCGTGGTGGGAACCGTACAGGCGATCGTTTCCCTTGTCGGCGTAGTCGATATCGGGCAATTGGTCGCCAAGCTAGAACGTGCGCTCAAAAAGCTAGAAAATGCGATCGCCTCCAGTCAAGGACGGTTGAATAACGAAGGCTATATCAAAAAAGCGCCCCCTGAAGTTGTCGCCACAGCCCGCGCCGAACTAGAAGAATCATTAAAACAGCAGGAGATTCTCAAGGCTCGGTTAGAACAACTACAAAGCAAATAGAGTAATACCAATTCCCAAAATGGCTATGCCATTTTGAACTTTGAAAACCCTTACTGGGTTTGTTTTTTAATTCACAAAAGCTATAAAACCCAAAAAGATGAGTGGCGGCGCAAAGCGCCGCCACTCATCTTTTTTTGAGTTAAAATGACTGTCAAGAAAGCCTAAGCAAATTTACAAAAACTCGATATGCCCAATTCAGAAGCCATCAAAGAAAAATTCAAAGAAAGATTTGTTGCGATCGCTAGCAAACGCGAACTATTAGTACAGTTGTCGCTTAATGATAATTTAGGTAGCTTGAGCATTGATGTGATCCAAGCTTTAGAGGAATTAGACGATCTGCTCATTGAAATTCGGAAAGTATTTCCCGACTGGCAACAAGACTAGGATATACCATGCCCCCGAAACTAACTGCTTTCCATTCACAAGTTAACGTGCAGCGGCAGGTCAAAATCCCCATGCGCGATCGCCTTCATTTGACGGCTGATATTTATCGCCCCAAGAATGTCGATATACCTTTACCCGTCCTATTGATGCGCCTGCCCTACGGTCGCGCGATCGCTTCCACCTGCACCTACGCCCATCCCAGTTGGTATGCCAGCCAAGGCTATATCGTGGTCATTCAGGATGTCAGAGGTTGCGGCACTTCTGAAGGCGAGTTCTATCCATTACGAAATGAGTACGAAGATGGATTTGACACGGTGGAATGGTGTGCGAATCAATTAGAAGGCAGTAATGGCAAAGTGGGGATGTATGGTTTTTCCTACCAAGGCGTAACCCAATTTCAAGCTGCGGTAATGCAACCGCAAGGATTGGTAACGATCTGTCCGAGCATGGCAACCGCTGACTTGTATCATGGTTGGTTCTATTTTGGGGGTGCGGTCTGCTTGGATTTTGATTTAGGCTGGGCTTTGCAATTAGCCCAAAATCGCGCTTGGTACTTAAAAAAGGAACCCCAAGCATCCCTACTTTTTGCGGCTCAAAAGCAAATGGCAAAGTGGTTAGAGAGCGCTCCCCTAAACTCGATAGAACTATTTAAAAATCAAGAATTTGGCGATTTTGGCTCCTTCTTTTTTGATTGGATCGGCAATCAACAGGCTGACGATCCCTATTGGCAAAAGCTCAATCCGCTCAGTTACTTCGATCGCTTTGATTTACCCGCCTTACATATCGGAGGATGGGCGGATATTTTTATCGAAGCAACGATTAACACCTATCATCACGCCCAAAAGGTCACCCGAAAGCCCCAGCATTTAGTAGTTGCGCCTTGGCAACATTTGCCTTGGTTGCCCAAGGTAGGGGAAATTGATTTTGGTGAAGCGGCCGTTTCCCAAATCGATCGCTTGCAGATAGATTGGTTCGATTTCTGGCTCAAGGGACTTGAGAACGGTATTAGCGATCGCGCTCCCGTGCAGCTTTTTCTAATGGGAAAAAACCATTGGCTCGATCTGCCAGAATTCCCCAAGGATTCCCATACTAAGAACTTCTATCTTTCTTGCCAAAAACAACTAAGTCAATCGCCAACTCGCAATCAGCAATTACCAGATATTTACGTCTACGATCCACGCAATCCAAACCCTTCAACCCCCTATGGTTTTTACAACCAATGTCACTTGCATCAGCGTTGGGATGTGTTGGTTTATCAAAGTGAAATCCTAGAGGAAGATTTAGCGATCGCTGGCATTCCCGAATTTATCCTTTATGCTGCTACTTCCGCTCCAGACACCGACTGGGTAGTAAAGTTGTTAGATATTTATCCCGATGGGAAGCAAATGCTGGTATCAATGGGTGTATTGCGAGCGAAGTTCCGCAAGGATTGGACTAAGCCTGAGTGGGTCGAGCCTGACACAGTCCATGAATATCGCATTCAGCTACGTCCAACCTGTCAGAATTTCGCCCTAGGACATCGAATTGGCATCGCGATCGCTAGTTCGGCTTTTCCGATCATCGAACGACATTCTAATACCCAAAAGATTCCATCTTCAGCCACAGTTAGCGATTTCGTCGAAGCAACGCAACAAATTTTTTACGGTTCCGACTATCCTTCTCATCTAAAACTTCCGATCAAATAAACAATCCCCAAAAGATAAGTGGCGGCGCGAAGCGCCGCCACTTATCTTTTGGGGATTTATAGCTACCGTCAACTGGATCAGGACATAATACCAATTCTCAAAAGTGTGGCTACACTTTTAGGAATTAAAAACCAAACCCAGTAAGGGTTTTCAAATCACAAAATGGCTACGCCATTTTGTGATTTGGTATAAAATCCCAAATAGTGTTGCCGCGCTCCGCGCGGCAACACTATTTGGGGTTTTATGTTGTCCTAACAAGACTGGCGGCAACTATGTGTTTGTATCAAACATTACTATGTTTGATATAAGCTCTCCATCCACCATATTCTGTAATTTCCTTCTGCCCTTCACATAGGAAGGGTTCCCCTAAAACCCCTAAAACTTCTTGTCCGTCAGACAAAAGAATTTTACCAATAGATAAACCCGCTGGCTCCGACAATAGGATTTCCCCCAAGGCGACGGGAGAAATTGACCAAATTTCTAAAGCGATCGCCTGTCCCTTTTCCTGCACCCTGAGCATGGCAGGATGGCGATCGGCGATCGACCAAAGCCTATATATAGGCGCAGTAATATCTTCTCTAACAAATGTAGCCCCGACCTTCAGTAAGTTGGCGTTTAGCTCTAACCCACGCATTAAAGTCCCGTTAACCGCAAAATCAATCATCGTGCTTCCTTTATGTTCATCACTATGCTCGTCAAGCTGCTCAATTCTACATTAGCGCTAATTCTTAAAATCGCAGCAACTGATACCGTGAACGCCCCATCATGCATTTCACCAAAGAGCGACCGCCTTATTTCAAGATTACTAAGCTAAAAGTAGTTGAGAGCATTTTTAAATTGTTGTGGTGGAAACAAAACTTAAGAGAACACCAAGAATCTTGCCAATGTCTGTGATGTAGTAGTCCGTAAGATCGATCTCTACAATTTGCTCAGTTATTTGCAGAAATTTCCAGATTTCCCCAGTGGTGACGATGCCATAAACGGTATCAATATCATTGTTTTCTAGTTCATTGAACAATTGAGCCGCGACCATTTCCGCAATACATTGCCCAAGTCCTGATTTAATATCCTCGTTTTTGGCTTCAACGATCGCAACTACTGGGGCGCTAATCCTGAGTTGTTGTTTGGATAAGCTGATTAGATAATCGCAATAACCTGTAAGTCCTTGTTCGGGACTAACGCTAAATTCTGTGCCAGAAAATAGACTAATCGGTATTGGAGAACGCCGTCTTAGCTCTAACAGTGTGGGGGCAATCAAAAATTCCGATCGCCCTTTTTCGGTGTTAATAGCAAGGGCAAGGGGGATATTTTCGGCGAGGATCTTTTTAATGTCGTCACTAGGAGCGATCGATGTGACATGGGCAAACAGATCAATTTTTTCTTCAATTTGCAAATGAAAGTCTTTTTCGACTTGTCTTAGCGTGAAGTTACTATATGCCATTGGATTCTCGTTTTTATTGCTTACTTCACAAGTATATGTTTTCAGATTATGCGATCGCCCCTTCATTCAAATCACTAACCAGCGATCGCCTATTCACCAAAAATAAAAACAATGCGATCGCCAGATTTACGATTTTGGATTAATTTCAAACTCTGACTTGGAACGGTAGAAGCAAACATCAAATTCAAGAAAAAAATTGGTTTGACCAAGAATCAATGGAGCATTTGGGTTATTTGTCCAAGCAAACACTAATTTGATTGGCTCAAATCCTCCAATCTGAGAGATTACAGAAAATGGTATTGCTTGTTGATTACCAAGATTACCTGTTAATTGAATTATAGCCTTGCGCTCATCCCATACGCTCCCTAATTGCAATCCCATCTCATAGGGCAAGACGTTAATCGTAGCGCCACTATCGACTAAGCCAACCGTTTCAACTATGCGATCGCCTTGCTGTAATGTCAGTGGAATTCTTGGAAGACTATCAAATTCGTTTTGATTTGGGCTACTGGTGGAGTACTTGAATCTCATAAGTTATTGATGAGTTGTGTCTGTTTGTTTGAGAGCTTCCATTAAAATTGCACCAGCACCAAACATATCGTAAGGGGTCGGCAGGTCATAGGTTTTAAATGGTTCAATTGGCACAATATCTTCAGCAATATCTAAGTCTTCTACAAGAACACGAATTAGTTTGAGCTTTTCGATCGCAGTAAGTCGTCGTGCTGCTGGAATTACTTCGGCTAATGTCATGGTATTGTCTCCATAATCTGAGATCTTGTGCTTCTAGCTTACTCGATCAAATGCGATCGCCCCATCCATCTAATTATCAAACAGCGATTGCCTATTCACAAAAAATTAAAATAAAGCGATCGCCCCATCATTCATTTCACAAAACAGCGATCTCCTATTCCCAAAAAATTAAAATAAAGCGATCGCTTCAATCAAATAATTCAGGTATACAATCACAAGAAGAGTTATATCAATTCGTAGCCTAAACTAATACGGTGAGTATCATGACATCAACAGTACTTTATGAATCTGATTTTTATAATTGGACAGTTGAACAGGTCAAGCGTTTACGCTTAGGTAAGTTGGATGATTTAGATTTAGAGAATTTAGCGGAAGAGATAGAATCTTTGGGTAATCAGAAGAGGTCTGAATTGGAGAACCGTTTTGGGGTTTTATTGGGACATTTGCTCAAGTGGGATTTACAACCCAATTTACGTGGCAAGAGTTGGCGATCAACAATCAGAGAGCAACGCCGTGAGATTAAAAAGTTAATCAAAAAAAATCCTAGCTTGAAATCTTACCTAGATGAAGCGATCGCCGATGGCTATGAGTCCGCTTTGGATTTGGTAGTAAGAGAAACACCTCTAGATTATAAAGATTTGCCAAAAGATTGCTCTTATTCGATCACCCAAATTTTTGATGATAATTTCCCTGTTGGCATAGAGATTTAAGCGAGACTGTCAAGCATTTTGTGTAAAGTCTAGAAGCTAGATGTGGAGACGATCCTCAAAGAGGATAGCAAATCGATTAAGGGCGGGTTTCCAATCGCGAATGGGCATTGTCCATTTCTTAGAAATAT
>NZ_SELU01000067.1:0-31960 GCF_006861605.1 Pseudanabaena sp. UWO310
TGATTTTGATGACCGTCTCATGTTGAATGCGGCTGGCTTATGGAACTTCTATTTAGATTTTGCTTGCAATGGACAGAAAAAGTAAAATCACCTCTGTGCTTTGCTTTTATTTCCCAACAAGTCTAATCAACAATTTCCACATTGAAAGCGTCATCATTTTGCCATTCAAAGCAAATTGTTGAATTTCTGAGGGCAATTTACGCGATCGCTGCCTCTCAAAGTTTTTTGAGCTTCTTTATCCTTAAAGCTTCGGATCACGGCTAAAGAATAGTGAGTTTATATTCGTATTGTATAACGTAATGTGTTAAATGCAAGAGGTTATATCAGTATAGATTTTGTAAACAGAGATCGCCCCTCTCAACACCCAAAATCACGATCGCTTCTACACCAAAAATCAAATAGTGATCGCACTTAATGCTTTTACTTTAGCGATCGCATTTCCAAGATCTGGAAGTTTTTGTCCATATTTCTCTGCTGTCTCTAACCACAAAGTTCTCACTGTAATTAACTCTTGCAAGGTTTCTTCTAATGTTTCGCCTTGAGCTAAGCATCCCTTTAATGCAGGAACTTCGGCGACAAAACCACCTTCTTCGCATGGATAAATCACTATTGGATATATCATGATTGTTCTCCTTCAATAAGTTCTACAACTCTTTTAACATATACAGACTTAACGCGGTTGTTATGGACTGGGATTACTAAAACTATTTCGTTTCTCTTGAAAATATGGTGACTGCCTGTAATTCTATCTAAATCAAAACCTTCTAGCTCTAAAAGTTTACGAATGTCTCCAAACGTCGCATTGTTAGGGCTATTTTTTAGAGTTCAAGTAATTTATCTTTCTTACTCATAATTTGATTTTACAACATTCAAACAGCGATCGCCCCATCAACACCAAAAATAACGATCGCTTCTCCATAAAAATTAGACAGTGATCGCCCCTTTCAACATCCACAAAGAATAACGAAGCTAACTATTAACGTGTGTATACAAAATTAAAGATATGAGTTATCGTTCCAGCCAATTTAGAAATTCTAAATATTTAGAGTCGATGATTACATTCTTTGATTAGGTTCGTAATAGATATCAAATCTTGAACAATATTTTTGTAATGATGATGAGTCGTTCAATGCGGGCAATTCATTGTACATAAATACAGACTTATCAACTCGATCAAATCTATAATAAATATCTAGAGCTGATAAACAGTACTTTTTAGGATTATCCCTTGCAGCTTGATCATAGGCGGAGATGATTTTCCATAATTTTTGCTTGTAAAAATGATATTGTTCACCCCAATAAATTTGTTCTGAATAATCTGATAAATGTTGAGCTAAATCGTATTGGACTAAAGCCTTTTGATAAGCAGAAAGTAAAGCTTCAAAGTTCCTATCTGTCTGTGCGCTTACTGCATTACTAAAAAGAAATAGAGTAGTTATTATAATTGAACTTATTAATGTTCTTTTCATGATATTTAGTTTGTGTATAACTTATATATTCACTTCAACGTGTTGTAAGCAATCATTCGCAAATATTACCAATTCCCTGTCCACTGCAAAAGCATTCAGTTCCTAAATCTAGAGAATAGGGAACAGGGCATCTTCGGGTTCCTCTGCTGTCACAGCAATACGACCCATATCTAAAATTTTTCGACAACCTGTTTAAACCAGTTCTAATTTCTATAATTTTTTCACCTGGAGAACTTGGTTGAATAGCAGGTAATTGATAAGTCTGTTGAGCATTTGGTGGTATTGTTAAATTTTGAGTGATACTAATTTCAGGGTTTGAAGATTTGGAAGAGTCAAATACATTAATGGCTATAGTTCCACTTTGAGTTCTATTACTGTCATTGCGAATTCCAAATACTCCTGATACCTTTTCACCAACGTTAAAAGCTTTATCAACCAAATCTAGAAATAGTATTGCACCACTTATCAATGCTAAAAAAGGAACTCCTGCTTCAGCCTCGTTTGTATACAATCTTTGCAAAGCTATGCCGCCTGACAAATAAATAAACCTAACAAAATTTTTCCTGTTCATAAATTGCTCCATTAGCCAGTTCAAAATTAGAACTGATGCTTGTTTGTTTGATAAGTCTTAAATATTAGGACATACGCAATTCATGAATTGTGCTTACCTCTTGTTATTCTCTGCCAGTTTCATAACATTTAAACCTTAGCATTTTATTCAATTGATTGATTTGTTATACCCTAATATCTTAATAATTACGTCTTTGCAATTACTGTGCAGATCGGATTGTGGATTTATTTTCAAGATATGATTTTTCCAGTTCAAGTACAGCGGTGTTCAAATGAAAAGAGCATAGCTAAAATCTTGCTATAGAAAGCTTTGCCCCCTTGCTTGTTCTGAAGTGAAAACTGTTATATATCAAATTTATACACTCTCGATAAGCTCAGGTTTCCAAATTTTGGCGGTTTCCAATCCCACATCAGTGATTTTGTCTATATTTTAGGTGAAACTCGATCGCTATTTTCTGGATAAAACCGATACGAATCGGGTTAACTAAGCCGTGTATCATTTAATCTGTAATAGATCCGCAAGAAATCCGCCCCATCGATATGAGCAATCAAACCTCAAAAATCACCTATACCTTTACCGATGAAGCTCCAGCCCTAGCCACTTACTCCCTACTGCCCATAGTCCAAGCTTTTACAAAAGCCGCTGACATCGAGGTTGAACTCAAGGATATTTCTCTAGCTGGGCGGATTATTGCGAATTTTCCTGAATATTTAACCGAATCCCAGCGTCAACCCGATGCTCTCACCGAACTGGGAGACTTGGCAAAAACTCCTGAAGCCTATATTGTCAAACTCCCGAATATTAGTGCTTCCCTGCCCCAGTTAACGGCGGCGATCGCTGAGTTACAAGCCAAGGGTTACAACATCCCCAACTATCCTGCCGATCCGCAAACTGAAGAAGAGAAGGCGATTAAGGCGAAATATTCTAAGGTGTTGGGCAGTGCGGTTAATCCTGTATTGCGTGAAGGTAATAGCGATCGCCGTGTCGCCGCCGCCGTTAAAGAATTTGCTCAGAAGCATCCCCATTCCGTTGGCGCATGGTCAAAGGATTCTAAATCCCATGTAGCGCATATGACGGAGGGAGATTTCTATGGTAGCGAGAAATCGGTGGTAATTCCCAAGGCGGGCGTAGTCAAAATTGAATTAACCACAGCCGAGGGTTCCACTCAAGTTCTCAAGGAAAAAACGACCGTATTGGAAGGCGAAGTCATTGATGCTTCGGTAATGAGTGTCAAGGCTTTGCGGAAGTTTTACGCTCAGGAAATTGCCAAGGCGAAGTCAGAGGATATTCTGCTATCTCTCCATGTCAAGGCAACGATGATGAAGATCTCTGACCCGATTCTCTTTGGTCATGCGGTGACGGTCTATTATCAAGATGTCTTTGCGAAGTATGCGGATGTCTTCAAGCAATTGGGCATCAATCCGAATAATGGATTGGGCGATGTCTATGCCAAGATTCAAGCTTTACCTGCTGAACAAAAAGAAGCGATCGCCGCAGATTTGGAAGCAGTTTATGAAAAGCAACCCCGTCTTGCAATGGTCAATTCTGATAAGGGAATTACCAATCTCCACGTTCCTAGCGATGTGATTATTGATGCATCCATGGCGGCGACCATTCGGACTTCTGGCAAGATGTGGGGCGCGGATGGCAAGGCTTACGACACTAAGGCAATGATTCCCGATCGCTCCTATGCCACCATTTATCAAGCCTGTATCGAATTCTGTCAGGAAAACGGAGCCTTTGATGTCACGACGATGGGCAATGTTGCTAATGTGGGCTTAATGGCGCAGAAGGCTGAGGAATATGGTTCCCACGATAAGACTTTTGAGATTCCTGCGGATGGAATAGTGCGCGTTAGTGATGAGACTGGAACTATTCTTATTGAACATTCTGTCGCTAAGGGTGACATCTGGCGGATGTGCCAAACTAAGGACTTACCGATTCAGGACTGGGTTAAACTTGCTGTCAATCGGGCGAAAGCGACGGGAAATCCGACGATTTTTTGGCTAGATGAACATCGCGCCCATGATGCGAATCTAATCGCCAAAGTGAAGACCTACTTACAAGACCATGACACCACAGGGCTAGATATCCAGATTCTGTCCCCTGTGGCAGCGATGAAATTTACCTGCGAACAAATAAAAGTGGGTAAAAATGTGATTTCCGTAACTGGCAACGTTCTGCGGGACTATCTCACGGATTTATTCCCAATTCTCGAACTCGGTACGAGTGCCAAGATGCTCTCGATTGTGCCATTGCTAGCGGGTGGTGGACTGTTTGAAACGGGTGCGGGTGGCTCGGCTCCCAAACACGTTCAGCAGTTTCTCGAAGAAGGACATTTACGTTGGGATTCCCTCGGAGAATTTTTAGCGATCGCGGTTACACTCGAAGACCTCGGGCGCAAAAATGAGAACGCCAAGATCTTGGCGATCGCCCTAGACCAAGCCAACAGTCTCTATCTCAATAACGATAAATCGCCTTCCCGCAAGATCGGCGGCATCGATAATCGCGGCAGTCATTTCTATATCGCGCTTTACTGGGCAGAGGCTCTAGCAGAACAGAATCAGAATTTGGAACTGAAGTCAAAATTTGCTGATTTGGTGCAGATCTTGAAAGAGAAAGAAAGCCAAATTATTCAAGAATTGAGCGCCGTTCAAGGTCAATCTGTCGATATTGGCGGCTATTATTTTGCTGATCCTGACAAAGCTAGTCAAGTGATGCGTCCTAGTCCGACTCTAAATGAAGCAATTAGTTCGCTCCATTAATAAGCAATTCAAAACCCAAATAAGTGAAGGTGGCACGGAGTGCCGCCTTCACTTATTTGGGTTTTGCTATAGCTCTACACTGGTCGCTCTGCACCAGTTTCTACAGGCAAATCTGACTGGCTATATTCTGTCCAAGAGCCTTCATAAACACGAACCTTCGGATAGCCAAGCAAATGCTTCAATACCACATATTGCAAGGAAGCTTCGCGACCTGTAGTGCAAGTTACGATAATGTCCTTGGATTTATCAATTTTCTTATCCGCAAGAATCTTCTCAATCTCGCTTAAAGGCTTCAGTTTGTGAGGATTTTGCGGATCGGTGAAGGTCGGCCAAGGAATATTCCGCGCTCCAGGGATATGACCATTACGGACAAAATATTTTTCTTCACCCGCAAAGGCTTTAGCTGGTCTAGGATCGATGAAGACTACTCCTTTCTTATCAAGTAAATCTTTTACTTGAGCAAGGTTAACACGAATATTTATGTTATCTCTAGTGCTTAGTTTTCCAGTTTGATATTTAGGGAAAACTTGGGTTAATTCAGCATTGGTTTGTTTGTAGGCACTCAACCCACCATCAAGGACTGCAACAGGGTTTTTAAACCCAATTCTTTCTAATGCATAGGCGATTTGACTCGCACCTAATACGTCACGACCGTCAGAATAAATGAGTACCTTACTTTTGTCGGTAACACCTGCTTTGGATAGATAACCTGCTAATTTGTCCGAATCAACTAACTGCACTGGTAAGCCATCTTTAGGCTGACGGATTAGATTATCGGCAATATGGACAGCGTTGGGTAGATGCCCAGTAAAGTAGTCGATAGGGCTCCAACGGACATCAAGAATGCGTAAGTTAGGATCGTTTACATTTGCGCTTACCCAACTAGGTGGAACAAACTCAATTTTGGTTGCAGAGTTTTGAGCCGTCAGTGGTGACAAAGAAAAAAATGCGATCGCCACTACCGACATTACCATGGCAGCAAGAAATGTTAGTGGCTTTACTTTAGAAAATTTTCTTTTGGAGTAGGTTCTATTCATTATTTTGGCTTTACTTGAGAACGACTAGTTAATACCGATTCACAAAAGTGTTGTCACACTTTCGTGAATTAAAAACCAAACCCAGTAAGGGTTTTCAAAACACAAAATGGCGTAGCCATTTTGTGTTTTGGCATAAGAGGAGGAAACTAAGATATTGAGTCGATATTGAATCGGAAACTACTGTATATACGCGATGATATCGGAGTATGATGTAAACACCATCGCATAGTATCTAGCAAAAAAGCAAGTACCCATAAATAAACAGTTATTGATAGTAATGATTAGGTGGTTTAGGGCAAATCAAAACGGCAAGAATGATGCAACCATGCACAGTTAAGATTTTGGGCTTTGAGTGGAATTTAAGAAAGGGGTTGCGTAGCAACCCCTTTCTTAAATTCCAGAAGTAAAAGCCTTGCGTAGCAAGGCTTTTACTTCTGGAATTTTAAATTTTGCTAGCTTAACCCGAACTGAAGTTAGGTCTTGGCTACTTATGAGTTAAACAGTAATTTGCTTTCTTTATCCCAATTGCGGTACATCCAAATTACGGTATACCAATTCATATAAATGCGGAAGATTTCCATCGCGACTTCCGATTTACCGCGATCGCATAGCCATGCTAGGCAAGGTTTTAAAGTGCGATCATTGAGCGTGCCGCCGAGGGTGAGTATGCCCCAGATCGCCAGATGCAGCCAAGTTTTTTGAATCATCAACCTAACTTCCCAAGTGGGATGTTTGTGATAAAAGATAATGCTCATTCGACCGCGTTGTTCTTCCAGATCAAGCAGGCGCGGAATTTTATCGATCGAAAATTTAGCATGATAGTGGAAAGCGATCGCCCCAGCACAGGTTAAACGTTTCAAACCCAGTTTTTTGACGCGCATTCCCAGCTCAAAATCTTCCCACCCATATTGGAAAAATCCCGTATCAAATTTACCCGCCTCAATCAACCACTTACGGGCGATCGCTAAATTGCAAGTATCAAATATGGCTGCCGTAAACATAGGCAAAGCAGGCACAATCTCCGAATCAGGAGCTTCAAGATTGCAAGTATCGATGATACGCCCGTAGCTATAAACTTTTTCCCCTTGGGCGAGGGTTGCGGTATGGGCTTGCAGATATTCAGGATTGACCGTGATATCACTATCAACAAAGGCAATATATTTACCAAGAGCCGAGTCAATGCCATAGTTACGAGCCGTAGCGGCGGCGGCATGGTCTTGGGTTAACAGCCGCAGATGGGGATAGCGATCGCGATTACTAGTCAAAAACTCCACCGTGCCATCGGAGGAGCCATCGTCAATGACGATAATTTCGTAGGGTTCAGTTATGGTCTGTCTCTCTAACGCTGCCAAGCATTTTTGCAAAATGGGCAAGCGGTTATAGGTGGGTACTACGATTGACCACAACATTTCTGACACAGAGTTTCTCCTACGCAAACATCATCAAATTATAATCTCCCAACGGGTAAGCTTCATGCCCCCATTGGGAGGTGATTACAGTTTGATGATTAAAAAAGGATGAGTAAATGAGAATGAATTACTCAACTACTTTTTCTTTAAATTGTTTGCCAGCAGAGAAGGCAGGAACGCGAGTTGCCGCGATTACCATTTTTTCGCCAGTGCGAGGGTTGCGACCTTCGCGTTCTTGGCGTTCCCGTGGCTCGAAGGAACCGAATCCCACTAGAGTTACGCGATCTCCGTCAGCCACAGCCTCAACAATTGATTCGAGGGCAGCAGTAACGATCACTTCGATATTTTTCTTGGATACGGATACCTTTTCGGCGATCGCATCTACTAGTTCACCTTTATTCACAGATGTAGCTCCTATGTCGCTTGAGATTAAGACGTAATTTTTTATAAGATTAGAGCGGTGCAAAGCGTCGCTTCAATCAACAAGTCGGAATCAATACTACAGCACCTATGGCAGTCGTCAAGCGCTTTTGACAAAACTTTCGCAAAAATTTTTATATTCCATCCCAGCAGCTAATACCAATTCACGAAAGTGTGGTCACACTTTTGTGAATTAAAACCCAAACCCAGTAAGGGTTTTCAAAGCTGAAAATGGCGTAGCCATTTTCAGCTTTGGCATTAATTGGCATTAAGTAGCTAAACATAATTAAAATCCAAAACCAGAGAGCGTACCGCCCGCGTAGCGGGCGGTACGCTCTTTAATTAGCGAACTGCGAGACGCATATAGTCACCCCAAACCTGCGCGGCAACTGCACTGGAACCATTCGTGACTCCTTCATCATTGCCGAGCCAGACGGCAGCCACGAGATTGCGTCGCGGTACTGCGCCGATAAACCAGAGATCGCGCCCCTCGTCGGTAGTTCCTGTTTTGCCAACCACAGTACCTTGGGGAATGGCAGCCGATCGCCCTGTACCATACTGCACGACTCCGCGCATCATATCGACCATGGTACTTGCCACCCCAGCATCGATCGCTTGTCTTGGTTTTAAAAATGTACTGGCATCGAAAATAACGCGGCAGGTTTGGCGATCCTTCGGGTTTTGGCAGTCAGCACTATCGAGGATGCGTTTAATGGCATGGGGTTTGTTGTATTTGCCCTCATTGACTACGGTGGCATAGGCTCCTGCCATCTCCAAGATTTTCACCTCGTTCCCGCCTAAAACCATGTTACTCGTGGCATCCAGCTTGGCGGTAATTCCTAAAGTTCTTGCCATTTTAACGACGTTATCAAACCCCGTTGCGTCGGCAATTCTGACGGCTACCACGTTTTCCGAGAGGGCGAAGCCCCGATACATATCGATCGCTCCACTACCGCCATTGTGACAGCCCGTTACACCCGCGAGGGCATTGCAGGAGTAGGTACTGCTGGGAGAAATGCCGCGATCCACGGCGGCGGCATAGGTAAATAATTTAAAAGTGGAGCCTGGTTGCCGTAATGCTTGAGCCGCACGATTAAATTGGCTGGCTTTGTAATCGACACCACCCGTCATGGCAAGGAGCGACCCATTGCTAGCATTTAAGGTGACGATCGCCCCCTGACTAAACCCATAGCTCGAACCATCACGCGCTACGGCATTGCGGAGGGAGTCATCCGAGGCTTTTTGCATATCAATGTCGAGATTGGTCTCGACGATCAGATTGCCTTCCCTAGCAAAGTTATCGCCGAGAATATCCTGCAACTCTTCAAAGACATAACTGTAGTAGTAGGGGGCAACCGAGCCTTGCAACTTAGTTTTGGCAGATTCATTAAGGATCAGCACCGATCGCCTAGCCCGTTCGGCATCCTTATCGGTAATCATCCCCAATTCCGCCATCCGATTGAGAATGCGATCGCGATACTCGATGGCTAGGTTTTTATTTTTAAAAGGATTGATCGTTTCAGGGGAGGGGAGCAGCCCGACAAGGGTCGCCGCTTCCGAAAGGGTTAGCTCTGACGCTTCTTTCCCAAAATATAGTTTTGCCGCATCCTTGAAGCCATATACACCGTTCCCCGTATAGGCGCGATTGAGATAAAGACGGAGAATTTCGTCCTTGTGATAGGTAAAGGTAAGTTTAATCGCCGCCGCCGCCTCGCGCCATTTCCTCCCTGCGGAATCATCGGTTCCTACATAGGTCTTACCGAGTAAATTGCGGGATAACTGCTGGGTGATCGTGCTTGCCCCTTCTAAACGCTCTCCGCGACTGCGGACATTAGTGACGATCGCCCTTGCTACCCCTATGGGATCGACCCCGATATTCCAATAAAAAGAAGTATCTTCCGAAGCAATTACCGCTTTTGGGATAAACTGCCCAAACTCTCCGAGGTTCGCATATTCGGTATGGTTGGCAATATCAGTAGGATCGAGACGCTTTACCCCATCTCCCGCCAAAACCTCCACGGGACCTTGTTGGGTAACGGGTAACGGCTTGAGATCGGGAACTCGATTAACTTCAAAAGCGATCGCTAATACGATCGTCCCCGCGATCGCCCCGAGACCAATTCCCGTATATTGCAGCGTCCGAATATACCAAGGGGGAGGATCGAGATAGCGAATAGTCGCCGCCTCGACGAGTTCGGGAGGTCCAAGGGTGATGGTCATTTTGTGGCGCAATGGGACTGATTTTAATCGCTGCTTATTGCGATAAATGCCATTGGTCGAGTCGCGATCTTGGAGGATAAATTGGGATTTTTTTTGGGTGCGATCGCGGACTAGCTGCGCGTGAACTTGGCTGACCAGAGGCGTTTGCACGACAATATCGCATTTACCCGTGCTGCGTCCTAGAATATAGCGATCGCCCACTAAGTCATAAATTTCAGGTTTATCTTTTTGCGATCGGCGCACTTCCAGCTTGGGGACATGCTCTTTCGGATTGATTTTTAATACGCCATTAACTACCTGAGTGAGTTGATGAATTTGGGTCATCAACTTGGATTGAGGTGGCTTTGGCTTTGATGATGGCTGGGGTGGCTGGGGGGATTGTGGCGATTTCATAGGTAGCTAGGACGCAGAATTTGAGGGCGTGGTTTCCAATTATTCCCTCAAATTTAATTATGCACTTAAACAAGAAAGGCAACATAAAGCGATCGCCACCCCAAGCATTAATCTTTGATATCAAAAGAGACGACGCTTTGCGTCGTCTCTTTTGATTCTTCTTTATTTGCGCCTAATACTAATTCACGCTAATTCACGAAAGTGTGACAACACTTTTGTGAATTAAAAACTAAACCTAGTAATGGTTTTCAAGTTACTCCCTCCCCAGTGAAGAATTAGACGTGGCGGCGCGAAGCGCCGCCACGTCTAATTCTTGGTTTTTAATGTCTAATTTTATAGCAGTAGCGAGCTATAGCAGTAGCCAGTTATGTCCTACCAGCTATAAGAAATGGCGTAGCCATTTCTTATAGCTGGTATAACTGCTTATTCGATGGTGCGGGTTAGTAGTACGGGGACGGTCGCATTAACGCGCACGTAGTCAGATACCGACGAACCTAGTAAGCGATCGAGATCGGGTAAACTACGGGCAATCGAAGGACGGCGATCGGGAGAACCAATCATCAACAAACTAGCATTTGCCTCATCCGCAAGCTTACAAATTTCTTTACCAATGTCGCCCGAACTGATAAAAGAGCGCGATGGAATATTCAATCGCTTGAGTTTAGCGCTCGCTTCGACGAGAACTGGGTCAGTGCTAGCATTAGCATCTTCCTTGCGCTTTACTACTCTGACCAAGAAAATCTCCACATCCTTCGCACCGCTGACCAGTTTAATTGCCAAATCAAGACAATTATTGGACGATGCCGAACCATCGACGGACACCATCACATTGCGAATGGTTTTGATGTACACATCATCCTTGATGAGTAACATGGGTGAGTCGGACAATTGAAAAACGTATTGACTGACCGAGTTCGCTAAAATTGCTTGCAGGCGACCCATCCCACGGGAGCCCATAATCAATAGGTCAGGCTTTAACTCTTCGGCTACTTTACATACAACATCCTTGGGTTCGCCTTCCTTCAGCAGGGAAACAGTACTATTGCCAGAAGCTAAGCGCAAATTTTTAACTTCTCTTTCGACAATTTTTTCCCCTGCGAGGCGATATTCAGTAATGGCATCCGAGTTAATGGAGTTGGGGATAACATGGAGAACATTGATTTGCAAGTTTTGCATACTAGGTAAGGCTAGCAGCATATTCATCATTTCGCGCGATCGCCCCGATCCATCAACAGCTAATAAAATTTGTTGAAACATTGTTTTAAACCTAGTTTTTAAACCTATAGTCTCTATATCTTGAGTAAAGCTCAATTACTGGGCGATCGCCGCAAAACGTTGAGATTCTTAAAATTTTGGAGATTGAGCTGCTCGCAATCTCTAAAAAAATCCCCTATCCGAAACCCATTCGCCTCCATCTGCACATATACCCCAAATATGCCCCCAATATATGTCCTATATGTCCACAACTAAAAGTATGCTCAAATCGGTCAACTCCATTGAAACTATGCCTTTATGGCAGCAAATTCAGTGGATTGCCGACCCCATTGGCTATATGGAAACAGCAGTAAAAAAATATCCAGATATTTTTGCGGCAAAAATCATTGGTTTTGGTAACTCAATCGTATTTGTGAATGACTCCCAAGCCATTCAGCAAATTTTAACGAACGATCGCAAGCAATTTAGCGCTCCTGGAGAATTGAATGGCATTTTGCGCCCAGTTGTGGGAGATGCTTCCATATTTAGCTTGGATGGCGATAGTCATAGGAAACGCCGACAGTTGGTCATGCCAGCCTTCCACGGATCGCGAATGCAAGATTATGGACAGTTGATTTTTGACTTGACCAATAAAGTCTTTCAAAAGTTAGCTGCTAATCCTTTAGCCCACAATCAGAAAGCAAATCCCTCTAACAGGATTTTTCTAGTCCGTGAGGCTATGCAGGATATTTCACTGCAAATCATCCTCCAAGCGGTGTTCGGTCTGTATGAAGGCGATCGGTGTCAGCAAATAAAAAAATTGCTGACCCAAATGACCGAACTTTTCATTTCTCCATTAACCTCCGCATTTTTATTTTTCCCCTCTCTCCAAAAGGATCTTGGAGCTTGGAGCCCTTGGGGAAATTTTGTGCGCCAAAGAGAGGCGATCGACAAATTGGTTTATTTAGAAATTGCCGAACGTCGAGCCAATCTCGATCCCAATCGAAATGACATTCTCACGATGCTGTTATTGGCGCGGGATGAAGAAGGAAAAGGCATGACCGATTTAGAGTTACGGGATGAACTACTAGCCCTATTACTAGCGGGACATGAAACTACAGCCACGGCAATGTCTTGGGCTTTGTATTGGATCCATCGTTTACCAGAGGTCAAAGAGAAACTATTGCAGGAGCAAAAAAGCATTGTCGATCCAACGGATTGGATGAGCATTTTTCGGTTGCCCTATCTCACTGCCGTCTGTAACGAAACGCTGCGCATTCATCCTGTTGCCATGCTGACCTTCCCCAGAGCCGTCGAACAAGAATCAGTGGAATTGCTAGGATACAATTTGGAACCCCAAACCATCGTGATTGGTTGCATCTATCTCCTCCACCATCGCGAAGATTTATATCCGAATGCCGAGCAGTTTAAACCCGAACGGTTTCTGGAGCGGCAATTTTCCCCCTATGAATTTATGCCCTTTGGTGGTGGTGTCCGTCGTTGTGTGGGTGAGGCTTTGGCTCAATTTGAGATGAAAATCGTCTTAGCTACGATTCTGCGTCATTACGAACTGGAGTTAGCCGATCGCCACCCCGTAAAGCCCCAACGGCGAGGAGTTACCCTTGCTCCTGCGGGTGGGATTAAAATGACTTTCAAATACAAATAATATTCAAATAATAAAGGCTACCGTAAACGGTAGTAGAAAGAACACTAGAAAAATATTTGTCACCTATAATCAAGGGTGACCTACTTAAAAAATTCACATTAAAAATATCTATAAATACCTATAAATATCTACAAATATCTATTTAGTCCCTATACAGAGGGTTAAGTAAAGAGTTATGCTTAGAGATCTGCCTTCTTGGAAATCCTTGAATACAGGGCTGAGTTCAGGGCTAGTCTTAAGCCTAGCCTGAGTAACAGGTTAGGTAGGTTTAGCAACCTAGCTTAGATCTAAAGCCCTAGCTCTGGTATAGCCCAAAATTTGCAATGGTTTCCAGCAATTTTGGTTAGTTTAAAGCAAATTGTTTAAAGCGAATTTACGTAAGCCAGATATTAGCAGTTTTGCTGCTGTTAATAAAAAGCTTAATTTAGAATTAACAATGTGGAGAAGTTGTGATGAGGCGATGGTTGCTTCGTAACTAAACTTAAAAATCTCATAATTTCAACCTATTTTTTTGATAGCAACAATTAATCCGATGGAAGTGAGCCGCGTGAATACAAGTCAGTCTAATCAGTCTGGAAATACGAATTCGATCCAAGGGCCCTATTGGCTAGTAGAAGAGCGTGATGCTTGTGGGGTAGGTTTTATTGCCGATAAAGAAGGTCGAGCTAGTTATAAAATTATCAGCAATGCGCTGAAAGCTTTGACTTGTATGGAGCACCGTGGCGGTTGTAGCGCCGATCAGGACTCTGGGGATGGGGCTGGACTTATGACCGCAATTCCTTGGGGGCTGCTCCAAAAAGAATTTACCGATCTCACTATCGATCCCGAACATTCGGCTTTGGGGATGTTTTTCCTGCCACAGGAAAGCGATCGCGCGGCAAAATGTCGCGAAATCACTACCAGAATTGCGGCTGAAGAGGGTTTAAAGTTGTTGCGATGGCGGGTTGTACCTGTCCGACCAGAGGTTTTAGGTATTCAGGCTAGGGAAAATCAACCTCAGATCGAGCAGGCGATTTTTGTTGCGGATGCCGATCACCAAAATCTTGACCAACTCGAAAGAGCAATTTATATCACCCGTCGCCGCATTAAGTTGGAGATCAGGCAACTTGCGCCCGATCAAAGTAGCGATTTTTACGTTCCATCCCTTTCTAATGCGACAGTGATTTACAAGGGCATGGTGCGATCGGCGATCCTTGATCGGTTTTATGAGGATCTCCAAAATCCTGATTATGTCTCACCCTACGCCATTTATCATCGCCGCTTCAGTACCAATACTTTACCGAAATGGCCGCTTGCCCAGCCGATGCGTTTCCTCGGTCACAATGGTGAAATTAATACCTTACAGGGAAATACAAATTGGTTTCTCGCTCGCCAAGGCGATCTTGCCCATCCTAATTGGGTCGATGCTAAAGGCGATCGTCTTAAGGATCTTTTGCCAATCCTCAAGCCCAATGAAAGCGATTCGGCAACGTTAGATCACGTTTTTGAATTATTGATTGAGACGGGGCATAGTCCGCTTGAGGCAATGATGATCCTCGTGCCCGAAGCCTATGAAAATCAGCCAGATTTAAGCGATCGTCCCGAAATTACCGATTTTTATGAATATTACAGCGGCTTGCAAGAAGCATGGGATGGTCCCGCTCTGTTAGCCTTTAGTGATGGCAAGATCGTCGGAGCCGCCCTTGATCGCAATGGCTTACGTCCAGCCCGTTACATGATTGCCAAGGATGGCATGGTTATCGTCAGTTCCGAGGCGGGAACTGTAGATATTCCCGAATCAGAAATTATCGAAAAGGGTCGCCTCGGTCCAGGACAAATGATCGCCGTTGATTTGCAAACCCATGAAATCTTGCATAACTGGGAAATCAAGGAACGGGTTGCTAAAGCCCATCCCTACGGTGAATGGACGAAGCAATATCGCAAGCATCTCGAAAGTCAGCCATTTCACCCTAAGACTACCCTAGGAGAATCGCAGGCGCTCACCTATCAAACCGCCTTTGGCTACACCCTCGAAGATGTCGAAATGGTGATCGAAGCCATGGCTCAAGATGGCAAGGAGCCAGTATTCTGTATGGGAGATGATGCGCCGCTGGCGTTTCTATCCCAGCGCCCTCACCTGCTTTACGACTACTTCAAACAGCGCTTTGCTCAGGTGACCAACCCACCCATCGATCCGCTCCGTGAAGGAACGGTCATGTCGTTAGCGATGTTTTTGGGAGAGAGGGCAAATCTACTCATTGCCACACCTGAAGCTGCCAACCAGATTAAGATCAAGAGTCCCGTGATCAATGAAGTAGAGCTGGAGGAACTTCAATCCTTGGGCTTTGCGACCAAAAAATTAGAGATTCTGTTCCCGATCGCTTCAGGGGCGACGGGGCTAAAGGATGCGATCGCCAAGTTAAGCGATGTTGCCGTAGCCGCAGTTCGCGACGGGGCGAAATTACTGATTTTAAGCGATCGGAACTTGAATGCCGAGAATGCCTATATTCCACCCCTGTTAGCAGTCGGTGCAGTGCATCACCGTCTCTGCGCTGAAGGGCTAAGGATGAAGGCTTCGATTGTGGTGGATACAGCCCAATGTTGGAGTACGCACCATTTTGCTTGCTTGATCGGCTATGGAGCCAGTGCGATCTGTCCCTATCTCGCCTTTGAAACCACTCGTCAGTGGTGGGGTAAAGCCAAGACGCAAATGCAGATGCAGCAGGGCAAAATCAAGACTTTAACGATCGCTCAAGTGCAAGATAGCTATCGCAAGGCTGTGGAAGGTGGCTTGTTAAAAATTCTCTCCAAAATGGGCATCTCCCTCCTCTCAAGCTATAGCGGCGCACAAATTTTTGAAGCGATCGGCATTGGGGCTGAAGTGATCGAGCAATGCTTTAAGGGCACAGTATCTCGTGTTGGTGGCGTAAACTTTGCCGATATTGCCTCAGAATTGTTGACTTTCCATGCACAAGCTTTCCCCGAATTGCTACTCAAGAAACTAGAAAATTATGGCTTTGTCCAGTATCGCCCTACGGGTGAATACCATATGAACAGCCCCGAAATGGCAAAAGCTTTGCATAAGGCGGTGGCTGGTGATGGTTACGACCATTACGAAGTCTATCGGACGCAATTGCAAAATCGTACCCCAACGGCTTTACGGGATCTATTGGAATTTAAGAGCGATCGCCCTAGCATTCCTGTAGAAGAAGTAGAGGATGTTTCGGAAATTCTGAAACGCTTTTGTACGGGGGCGATGTCCCTTGGCGCTCTAAGCCGTGAAGCTCACGAAGTCCTCGCGATCGCCATGAATCGTGTAGGTGGCAAGTCCAACTGCGGCGAAGGTGGGGAAGATCCCATTCGCTACTTACCCATTAATGATGTCGATGGGAATGGCATCTCTGCTACTTTCCCTCACCTCAAGGGTTTGAAAAATGGCGACACGGCGAACTCCGCCATCAAACAGATTGCCTCGGGACGTTTTGGGGTGACACCTTCCTATCTGGTAAGTTCTAATCAATTAGAAATTAAGGTGGCGCAAGGAGCGAAACCAGGGGAAGGCGGACAGTTGCCAGGACCGAAAGTGAGCAGCTACATTGCGATGCTGCGAAATTCCAAACCAGGAGTATCGTTGATTTCGCCCCCTCCACACCACGATATCTATTCCATTGAGGATCTCGCGCAGTTGATCTTTGATTTGCATCAAATCAATCCCACGGCAAAAGTATCGGTAAAACTGGTCTCAGAAATCGGGATTGGCACGATCGCTGCGGGTGTGGCGAAAGCAAATGCGGATATCATCCAAATCTCAGGTTATGACGGTGGTACGGGTGCGTCTCCTTTAAGTTCGATCAAGCACGCTGGTTCGCCTTGGGAACTGGGGCTCGCAGAAGTACATACGGTACTGATGGGCAATAAACTGCGCGATCGCGTATTGCTACGAGTAGATGGTGGCTTTAAAACTGGCTGGGATGTGGCGATTGCCGCGCTGCTTGGCGGCGAGGAATTTGGCTTTGGAACTGCTGCCATGATTGCGGAAGGCTGTATCATGGCGCGAGTCTGCCACACTAACAAATGTCCTGTGGGCGTAACTTCGCAGCTAGAGCAGTTCCGCAAACGTTTCCCCGGCACTCCTGAACATGTGGTTAACTTCCTCTATTTCGTTGCGGAAGAAGTGCGTCAAATCCTTGCCAAGCTGGGTTACAAGTCCCTGAAAGACATCATCGGACGTTCCGATTTGTTGGCTCAACGTCAGGACTTAAAGCTAGCGAAACTCGATATCAACCAAGTCGATATGGGCTGCCTGATCAATTTACCCGATACTAAAAACGATCGTGATTGGTTAGAACATTCCCCAGTTTCCCATAGCAATGGTGCAGTGCTTGATGATGAGATTTTAGCCGATCTCGAAGTCCAAGCAGCGATCGCCAATCAAACTGACCTCTCCAAAACCTATGCGATCGTGAATACCGATCGCTCGGTTCCTACGCGAGTCTCAGGGGCGATCGCCAAGCAGTACGGCAACTCTGGACTCGCCAGTAGCCTGAACCTTCAGTTTGTTGGTGCTGCGGGTCAGAGCTTTGGTGCATTTAATATCAATGGTTTGCATCTCTCCCTAGCTGGTGAAGCCAACGACTATATCGGTAAAGGGATGAATGGTGGCAGTATCAGCATCAAGCCCAAGCCCGACTGTAACTTCAATCCTGCCGATAATGCGATCGTTGGTAATACCTGCCTCTATGGTGCAACGGGCGGCTATCTTTTCGTGCATGGTCGCGCTGGCGAACGGTTCGGAGTCCGTAATTCTGGCGCAAAAGCCGTTGTAGAAGGTACTGGTGATCACTGCTGCGAGTACATGACAGGTGGTGCGATCGTGGTATTGGGAACGACTGGTCGCAATGTTGGTGCAGGTATGACAGGCGGTATTGCGTACTTCCTCGATATCGATGGCAAGTTTAAAGAGCGTCTCAGCCAAGAGACTCTTAAGGTGCAAAGAGTTAGCACGGTTGCAGGTGAGAATCAGTTGAAGGAATTGATTCAATCTAGCTATGAGAATACTGGTAGTTCTAGAGCGAAGGAAGTTCTCGATAACTGGTCGATTTATCTGCCGAAGTTCTGGCAAGTCGTTCCTCCTTCAGAGCAGAATAGCCCTGAAGCTACGGATGAGTTGCCTGTAGTTGCAACTGTTTAAACCCCCTAAAGAGAGGTAGCGCTTTGCGCCACCTCTCTCTTATAGCGATAAAGAAAGAAGGCGTAAGCCTTTTTTCTTTATCGTTAGTTCGGATTAAGCTGGTAAATTTTAAAACCCCAAAAGTAAAAGCCTTGCTACGCAAGGCTTTTACTTTTGGGGTTTGAGAAAGGGTTTGCTACGCAAACCCTTTCTCAAACCCCGTTTCAAATTATCCAGAACTCACGTTTCTTTATGGCTATAATTTATCAACTGCATGCCATTCCTCGACAAAAGAAGAAGGAACGGGCAAACTAATAGCCTCATCTCCCATAATGGGTAGTGATAATTTTAAAGGAAGCTCAATTTGTAGCTGCGATAAAATGGGTTGCAGATCGTACTGTCCGACATTCGGCGCGGGAGCGAATGAATCAGCTGAATCCGTAAAGATGTCGCTAGAAGAGTCGTTAGCCGTCAGGATTTTGCCTAGGGAATTAGTCAAAGTAAGGGGTTGACTGTGATCTATTGCTGCTGCTTTAGGGAAGCCCACCAAACGTAGAAAAAAGCTAGTTTTTCCATCCTCTCTGATACGTTTAAAGGCGATCGCTTGCCAGTTATTACCATGTTGATCCTTGAGAGGCTGTCGTACTTGATATACCATCTGTCCAGAACCCTCTTGGAGTTCACGAATTTTTGAGATAGCGATCTTTTTACCTTGATACTCAGAGGTTTCGCTTACATCTACTAAAAGAGGTTGAGTCGTATCGATTGCCCTTTTCAATTCCTTAACGGTAGCGATCGTGTAATACCCTGATGGAATAGAATTGAGAAAGCTATCAACCTCTGATTTCAGGGTTAATGATTCTGTTAACGTTGGGATTATTTCTTGAGATATAGATTTTGTATTCTCAGGAATTGCCGCGAAGGCTTGGCTTTGAGTAACAAGCAAAAGGCAATAACCTATGGATATACATATACATACAGATATAGCAAATCTCAATAATGCAATTTGCATGTTTTTCTTATATTTTTTCTTATATGTCATAGGGTTTCTCTATGTAAAGTCTAGGTAGCTGGGCATAACTAAAAAATAGAGTCAAAAGCTGTAGTGCAGGCTGCGCTACAGCTTTTAGGTTTTATATTTATATTTACAGCGCAATGCGCTGTAATTGCGCCTGTCTACGTATGGAATTTTTTAACTCTGACAGGAGATTGCTTAACTACGGGCATGAATTGATTAAATTGATTGATTACGATATAAAACAGAATGGCGGTGCATCACACCGCCATTCTGTTCTTGGGTTTTATCCCAATGGTTGAGTTATCAAAAGAACCACAAGAAACTGTTTGAGAGTGTTGCTTCGCAACACTCTCAAACAGTTTCTTGGTTTGGATTTGAGCGCAAAGCGCTGAATCTTTTAGGCTAAGGCTACAAGTAAACTTAAAACCCAGAGAGTATACCGCCCGCTGCGCGGGCGGTATACTCTCTGGGCTTAGCTACTTACCAATACAAAATCTACTGAAAATTTGGTCTAGTACTGACTCTGTGACCTCCTCTCCCGTAATTTCACCGATCGCACTGATAGCAGATCGCAAATCGATCGTCCAAAAGTCTAGGGGTAACTGATCAGCGATCGCTACTTGGACATTAGCTAAGGATTGTACAACTCTTAGCAGACAAGCTTTCTGGCGTTGGTTGATCGCAACTTCCATATTTGCGGCGGCGATGCGATCTTGGTGAATACATTGCAAAATTGCATTTTCGAGTTCCTCAATTCCCCTTTGTTGTGAAGCCGCAGTTCTGACTATCGGAATATCTCCATTGCTCAGGTCTTTCTCGAGGGGGATTGTGAGGGAATCGATGGCAAGATCGATCTTATCGATTTTATTGATTACCAACACAATCGGGCGATCGCAGACAGTCTCGTAGATTTCTGTATCCTGCGCGATCCAGCCCACAGTGGCATCAACGACCATTAAAACTAGATCGGCAGACTGCGCGGCGCGGCGCGATCGCTCTACGCCGATCTTTTCGACAATATCTTCCGTTTCCCTGATTCCAGCCGTATCGAGAACTTGAATGGGAATTCCTCCGACGACTAACTGCGAATCAACCACATCGCGAGTTGTGCCTGGCAAATCCGTAACAATAGCTCGATCGCTCCGACTCCATGCATTGAGCAAACTCGATTTACCCACATTAGGACGACCGACAATGGCAACTTTTAGCCCCGTTCGCAATAGTTCGCCGCGATCGGCTGTCGCGAGGATTCCTTGGGCTTCCTGTGCAACATGCAGAACTTCCGCCTTGACCCATTCCCCATCAAGGGGGGGTAAATCATCCTCAAAATCAATCCGCGCTTCAATTTCCGTTAAGACATTCAAGCATTTACTGCGCAGATACTTTAAAGACTGAGCGAGTTTCCCTCTTAGGGAAGCGATCGCCGATTGAGCGGCTTGCGCTGATTTCGCGCCAACTAAGTCATTAATGCTTTCGGCTTGGGTAAGATCGATTCTGCCATTGAGAAAAGCTCTCAAACTAAATTCCCCTGCTTCGGCGAGTCTTGCCCCATTTTCTAAGCAAAGGTTGAGTACTTGCTGGACTGCCATAATTCCCCCATGACAATGAAATTCTACGACATCTTCGCGGGTAAAGGAGCGCGGTGCTTTCATCAGTAGCAACAGGCTTTCATCAACAATCGCCTTTGTAACTGGGTTTTTGACATAGCCATAGAGAATGCGATGACTTTCCCATACTTGTTTTCCTCCGATAGCAAAAATTTGTTGGGCGATCGCCACGGATCGATCTCCCGAAAGCCTCACAATTCCGACAC
Source organism: Pseudanabaena sp. UWO310 (assembly GCF_006861605.1). Lineage (NCBI taxonomy): Bacteria > Bacillati > Cyanobacteriota > Cyanophyceae > Pseudanabaenales > Pseudanabaenaceae > Pseudanabaena > Pseudanabaena sp. UWO310. The sequence goes on from NZ_SELU01000067.1 coordinate 21,125, forward strand.
TCCCCTGTTGTGGAGAAATTGCCGTGGCGATCGCGGCGATTGTGTCCGATAAACTCATAGGTTACTCTCAAAAACTGATCAATGATTTATGGTATAGAATAGGAAAAGAGCCTAGTTGCAAACTCAATCTCAAACTAAATCTCAGAAATAATCCCAAACTAAATCCCAAGAATAGTCTTTCACAATGCCTTGCTGTCTAGGGTTTAACTTGCAGTTTCGAGGGAATAGATACTACAAGAAGGGTTTTAAGAGCGGTAAATCTAAGTCTCTCCGTGACATGTTCGTAACTCCATAGCATATAAGCAATATATTTAGCAGTATATGAACCTTTACCTGCTTTGGGATTAAATTCGCATCTAGCCTCCTTAAATTATGCCAACATTATCAATGGCGATTTACCAATTTACCCGACAAAGTACGGGAATTTTTCAAGTAAGGGGATGACCAAAAAAACAACGAATAAAACGAATCCCATTAAGGATTCTTTGAAGCTGCATCAGGCTATCGTCAATAGCGTTAACTATGCAATTATCGCGACCGATCTTGATGGAGTGATCCGTGCTTTTAATGCGACCGCTGAAAGTTGGTTGGGGTATACCGCTTCAGAAATAATTGGGAATTTTACACCCGAATACTTTCACGATCCCTTAGAAGTCCAACAACGAGCGATCGCCTTAACCAATGAACTGGGATATTCTATCTCGGCGGGGTTTGAGGTATTTGTCGCTAAAGTGAAATTAGGAGAAGTTGAAGAGACTGAGTGGACATATATTCGCAAAGATAGGGAACAGTTTCCCGTAATGCTTTCCATTTCTGCTTTGCAAGATGATGAGGGGCAAATTTCAGGATTTTTATTAGTTGCCAGTAATATCTCCAAACGAAAACAGAATGAAAAACAACTTCAAATAACCCTGCGGGAGCTAGCGTTTCAAAAATTTGCCATAGACCAAGCGGCGATCGTCGCTGTCACCAATTTAGACGGGGAAATTACCTATGCCAATGGCAAGTTTTGCGAGATCTCTGGCTATAGTGAAATTGAGCTGTTAGGGCAAAATCATCGGTTGATCAACTCAGATTATCATTCCCCTGAATTTTTTGCCGATCTGTGGCATACGATCACCAATGGGAAGGTATGGCGGGGAGAAATTTGCAATCGGGCTAAAGATGGTACCTACTATTGGACAGATAGCACGATCGTCCCCTTGCTCGACGAGCGCGGGCTGCCGATGCAATATTTGGCGATTCGCTTTGATATTAGCGATCGCAAAAAGTTTGAAGAAACGCTGCGGCTTCAGGAAAGAGCGATCGCCGCTAGTCAGAATGGCATTGTCATTACGGACGTGCGATTGCCCAACAATCCTATCGTCTACGTGAATTCCGCCTTTGAACAAATTTCTGGCTATACAGCTAGCGAAATAATGGGAAAGAATTGCCGATTCTTACAGGGAAGCGATCTATTCCAACAAGAAAAAGAAATTCTTCGTAATGCTGTTAAACAGGGGGAATCCTGCCGAGTTGTGATTCGGAACTATCGCAAAGATGGGTCGTTATTTTGGAATGAATTAAATATTTCGCCTATCTTTGACAATATGGGTAAGGTCACCCATTTTATTGGTATTCAATCCGATATCACCGATCGCAAAGAAGCCGAAAAAGACTTAAAGCGGCAAATGCGCCTCACGGTATTACTCAATCGCATTACCGATGAGATTCGTCAGAGTCTTGATGTGGAGAGTATTTTTCAAACGGCGGCTCATCAGATCCAATTGGCTTTTCACGCTAGCCGTTGCTTGATCTACAAATTAGAATATCCCAATCATGACGCATTGCAGTCACCCCAAATTTCCCTAATATCCGAACAATTAGCCGAAAAAATATTTTCCGTCAAAGACTACGAACTGCCTTTACTAAATAGCGCTTTCGGGCAAAAAATTTCTAGTCAAGATGAAGCGATCGCCATTGCCAATGTTTATACCGATCCAGATTTGGATGAATTTGGCGAATTATTTTATCGGATGCAACTGCGATCGCTATTAGCGATCCGAACTTCATCCCATAGCCTTACCAATGGCATTATTTTATTGCATCATTGCAATAGTTTCCATACATGGAGTTCCGAGGAAATTGATTTATTAAAAGCCGTTGCTAACCAAGTTAGTATTGCATTGTCCCAAGCTCAACTGCTCATCCAAGAAACCCGCCAACGCGAACAGTTAATTAAGCAGAATGCGGAATTAGAAGAAGCGAGAATTATTGCCGAAACTGCCAATCGCTCGAAGAGTGAATTTTTGGCAACCATGAGCCATGAGATTCGCACGCCAATGAATGCGGTAATTGGCATGACGGGGGTTTTATTAGATACGAATTTAACCAGAGAACAGCGGGAATTTGTCGAGATTGCTCGCAATGCAGGCAGCACCCTCCTCACGATCATTAATGATATTTTAGATTTTTCTAAGATTGAATCTGGACATCTTGAGCTAGAAGAACAAACCTTTGATTTGCGAACTTGTCTGGAAGATACGATCGAATTACTATGGGCTAAGGCTGTCGAAAAAGGGATCGACCTAGGCTATTTTATTCATCCCGATGTGGATTTGATCGTGGTTGGCGATATGACGAGGCTACGCCAAGTTTTGGCGAATTTAATTGGTAATGCCATTAAATTTACTAGTCGTGGGTCTGTGAATATTTCGATCTCCCAAAGGGAGATATCGCATTATTTGCGCTGCGATCCTAGCGATCTCTATAGCGATCGCTACGAAGAAACTCAATTATTAAGAACCTTACAATTTGCGGTTAAGGATACGGGGATCGGCATCCCCAGCGATCGCCTCTATCGGTTGTTTCAGCCCTTTAGCCAAGTCGATGCATCGACCACAAGGCAATATGGGGGGACTGGACTGGGGCTAGCGATCAGTAAGCATTTATGTGAACTGATGGGCGGCACTATGTGGGTGGAGAGTGATGTCCAGCAGGGCTCTACTTTTTACTTTACAATTACTGTACCTGTGAACAATGGCGATCGACTCACACCGATTAGCATTGCCGATTCACAATTAACTTCTTTAGACTCGCCTAAATATAAAACTGATAATAAAACCGACAATAAAACTGAGATTGCCGCCAAAAATTCAGAAAATTATCATGACCGCTCGACAGTTCAAATTCCTGCTGTCCTCAATCATCATCCCAAGGGATTTGCCTTCGATCCGCTTATGGCAAGAAATCATCCCCTAAGGATTTTACTCGCCGAAGATAATGTGATTAACCAAAAAGTTGCCATCCATATTTTGCAGCGGATGGGCTATCGTGCAGATGTTGCTGCTAACGGGCTAGAGGTAATTGACGCATTGTTACAACAGCCCTATGACTTAATTTTTATGGATATGCAGATGCCTGTCATGGATGGCATTGATGCCACTCAGAAAATCTATCAAAACTGGCAAGATGGTAAGTTCGCGACCAGACCCCGCATCGTTGCCATGACGGCTAATGCCATGCAAGGCGATCGCGAAATTTGTCTTGCCGCAGGGATGGATGACTATCTCAGTAAACCAATCCGCAACTCTGAACTTGTGAGAGTTTTACAAGAATGTCCTGCGGCTACTCCTAATAATTCATCCATTATGACTTCAATTAATATGACCACTCTTCATGAGGCAGCCATTCATATCGGTGGCGAAGATCCTAATTTTTTGAATGAATTGATTGATAGTTACTTAGATAATGCGCGATCGCTACTCCAAGAGCTATATACTAGCTTTGCACAGAAAGATTTTGCAAAGATATTGAGGACAGCCCATACTTTAAAATCCAGTAGCAGCGTGATTGGTGCAGAAGATCTAGCAATACTATGCCATGAGTTGGAAACAAATCTACGTAATAGCAAATATGAGGGTTTAGATCTCAAAATCAATAAAATTACTGATGAATTTGCCCATGTTAAAACTGAGTTAGAGCGGCAAAAATATCACTAAACTCTTACATTAGAAGAATCTATGATTAATGTTAATTTCACTGTCTAATTATGTAATGGCAATCGACGATATTAGTGATCGCAATAAGCATCCTAGCCAAGAACTAAATATTCTCGACCTGTCGCCATCCAAGCCTGCGCTGATTTTAATTGTGGATGACGATCTGTTTATGAGAAAAATTTTGGTGCGCTATCTGGAGCGGGAAAACTATCAAGTGGTAGAAGCTTCCGATGGGATGGAGGCTTTAAGGATCTACCAAGAATGCCAACCAGATATGATCTTGTTAGATGCGATGATGCCCATCCTCGATGGATTTGAATGTTGTTCGCAGTTGCAAAAGCTGCCCCATGGAGATCACACTCCTGTTTTAATTATTACCGCCCTTGAAGATCGCGAATCCGTTGATCGAGCCTATGAGGTGGGTGCTTCTGATTATGTAACTAAACCAATCCATTGGGCGGTATTGCGCCAAAGGGTTCGCCGACTGCTCGATCAAGCCAATCTGCGCCAGCAGCTTGAAGCTGCTAATCAACAATTAGCAATCGTCGTCCAAGAATTAAGGCGGTTGGTATCCATTGATGGCTTAACCCAAGTTGCCAACCGTCGATGTTTAGATGAATATCTTGAACAGGAATGTCGGCGATCGCATCGGGAGCAACTGCCAATTTCCCTAGTACTATGTGATATCGATTTTTTTAAAAACTATAACGATAACTACGGGCATCAAGAGGGCGATCGCTGTCTCCAAGAAGTCGCACAGGCGATCAGTAAGTCCACTAATCGTCCTGCGGATTTGGTGGCGCGTTATGGTGGCGAAGAATTTGCAATTATTTTGCCTAATACCGATGCGGATGGTGGGATGAATGTGGCAATTAGGGCGAACGAAATTGTGCGATCGATGCAATTGCCCCATGCCTACTCAAAAGTTGCGGATCATGTCACGATTAGTTGTGGTGTTGCGACACTTTTCCCACCGCAAGATTTTCAAGTAGTGCATCTACTCAAATCTGCCGATCGCGCCCTATATCTCGCCAAAGCCGAGGGACGCAACTGTGTTAGGCAAAATATTTATCTTCCCGATGAAGCTTGATTCCCAAAATCTACAAATGATTTAGGACTGCTATATCAAAGCTCTGGGTTTTATATATTCACCTGATGTGGTACGGTCATACCTGATTGCATCGGCAAAAATGTAAAATGTCGCAAACTCTCAACTTAAATATCGATCGCATAACTCTATGGAATGGCATATTACGGACGCACAAAGCTTAGCAACAATTGACAGTGAAATTGGCGAGCATTCTTTCTCCCCCTCCGAATATGAGATTGTGCGTCAAGTCATTTATGCCACCGCAGATTTTGAATATAAAGACTTGGTCAGGTTTTCAGAACATGCCTTACAGGCTGGTAGTACCGCTCTCGCTACCCGTACAACCATCATTGTCGATGTGCCCATGGTTCAAGCTGGGATATTTCCTAAAATCTGCGATACCTTTGCTAATCCAATCTATTGCGCAGTTGAAGCAATCACTCGTCCTCAAAAGGGTAAAACTCAAGCGGCTTGGGGAATTGAAACTTTAGCAAGACGCTACCCTGAAGCTATTTTTGTGATTGGTGAATCCCAGACGGCATTAGCCACTTTGGTAGATTTGATCGAACTAGAGGATGTAAAGCCCACTCTGGTGATTGGTACTCCTGCTGGCTTTATCGATACTGATGTAATCAAGTCACGCTTAAATGATTCACTAATTCCGCATATTCGAGTAGATGGGCGCAAGGGCAGTGCGATCGCGGCGGTAACTATATTTAACGCCTTGGTGAATTTGGCATGGTTAGCCTATGGGAATAAATAAGGAATGACCCCAAAAAGATGAATGGCGGCGCGAAGCGCCGCCATTCATCTTTTTGGGTATGTGCTTGTGCAAAACCTACATTGCTATAGAGCTAATTCCAAATAATGCCAGTTAAATTAGCTTCCTTGGTTTGCATCCCTTCGGTAACTGTATCGGCAAACTTAGATTTGCTCAGATTGGCTTTGTAGAAATTTACGCGCGTGAGATCGGAACCTTGGAGGTTAGCACTGGTGAGATCGGCTTCGCTCAAATCGGCATCGCATAGACTTGCCCCATACAAACTCGCAAAGGTCAGGTCAACCTCACATAGCATGGCTTTATTGAGGTTTGCCCCATTTAAGCTCGCTCGACTGAGATCGGCTCGCTGCAACATACTTTCATTGAGACTTGCGCCAAACAGTCTGGCATCCCTGAGAATCGCTTCACTGAGATCGGCGCGATTGAGCTTGGCTTTGCCCATATTGGCTCCCGTCAGCTTAGCGCGAGGTAATTTCGCCTTATTTAAAATTGCCCCGTACAAATTTGCTCCGTATAGTCTTGCGTCACTGAGATTAGCTTCGCTGAGATCGGTTTCTCCCAAATCAGAACCACTAAAGTTAGCACTAACGAGATTGGAACGATATAATTTTGCTCTATTTAGATCTGCGCCATTGAGTTTACTATTGCTTAAGTTTGCTCCATAAAGACTCGATTCACTAAGGTTTGCACCACTTAGATCGGCATTACTTAAGTCAATTCCATTCATATCAGTTTTACTGAGATTGACACCTGCAAAGTTGCGCCGCCCTGATTGGTAGCTACTAATTAGCTCGCTGATTTCCATTATTTTACACCATTTTTTCAGTAATAAGATATAATACCAATTCACAAAACTTTGACAACACTTTTGTGAATTAAAAAACAAACCCAGTAAGGTTTTGAAATTCCCAAAATGGCAACGCCATTTTGGGAATTGGTATAAAAGCCTAGCGCCCTATCTTATTCTTTGTTTTCGTCCATTTCTGCTTCCATTGCTTCTAAAATTTCTTGTTCTTGGGTAATGAAATCTGCTTCGCTGATATCGCCAAGATCGAATTTTAGTTGTAAAGTGGTGAGTCGCTTTTGCAAGTTCTCAGTTTTTTCTAACTCGGTGGTTGCTCTTTCTTCGATTTGTTCTGCGATCCAGACTAGCCCATCGAGGGGTGCGGTCAGTAGTTGCCATATCATTGAAAAATGTACTCCTTAAATTCTTATCACAGCCGAGTATGTCGTGATTCGTACGGCAGGCTCTAAAACCTATTCTTCTTAAACCTATGTTAAGTGTTGCCTATAAATATGCCTATCAATATGGGATTCATCCCCTATTGTTTTCCTTTGAGCCTGAAACAGCCCATCATTTAGCGATCGCTACTTGTCGTCGGATAAGTGAGTCATCAATAATGCAAGCGATCGCCAAGTCTCTCTTTTACTATAGCGATTCTCGGCTGTCACAGGAACTATGGAATTTAAAATTTGATAATCCTGTGGGCTTAGCGGCCGGGTTTGATAAAAATGCGGAAGCGATCGGGGCTTGGGAAAATATAGGATTTGGCTTTGCGGAGGTGGGTACAATTACAGCTAAGGGGCAGTCGGGAAACCCATTGCCAAGATTATTTCGCCTACCCCGCGATCGCGCCGTTCTCAATCGCATGGGTTTTAATAATCGTGGTGCAGCCGCTACGGCGATCGATCTCAAAAATTATTTAGCAAATCATCGGCTCGGCATTCCCCTCGGTATTAACCTTGGTAAGTCCAAAGTTACTGAACTTGCTGAAGCAAAGTTTGACTATGCTGAAAGTTTGCGATCGCTCTACGAGTTTGGCGATTACTTTGTGGTCAATGTGAGTTCGCCAAATACGCCCAATCTGCGAGATTTACAAGCTACGGAGCAGTTATGTGGGATTCTTGCTGAGTTACAGCCCATTAATACCGCAAATAAGCCAATTCTGGTAAAAATTGCCCCTGACTTGAATGATGCAGACATTATCGAAGTGGTAAAGGCGAGTCAGTCCTATGGTGTGGCAGGAATCGTCGCTACCAATACCACGATTTCGCGCCAGAATCTAACGACTACGCATTTAGCAATTACAGGTAAACCCGTTACCGAGGAGGCAGGTGGTATCAGCGGTCAACCTGTACGCGATCGCTCCTTGGCGGTCATTAACCTGATCTGGCAAACTACCAATGGCAGTTTACCGATTATCGGTGTGGGGGGCATTTTCACGGCGGAAGATGCTTGGCAAAAAATTACGGCGGGTGCTTCGCTCGTGCAGATTTATACGGGCTTAATTTATGAGGGACCTTTAGTTGTCAAACAGGTTTTGCAAGGCTTACTGACAAAGCTTGATGCCCATGGTTTGGATAATATTCAACAAGCGATCGGTTTAGCACATAAATAGCATAAATAAAGGAAAGGGGCTTAAGCCCCTTTCCTTTACTCTGGTTCTTCAGCGATCGTAATATTTCGTCTTTTAAGTTCGTCGATAAAGATTTTTAAACTGGGATTCTTGGTGTACAAAGCTAAAAAATCTTCATGATCTCGATATCTTTTGGTGATTTCCTGATAATAACCGTAGTTTTTGGGTCTAAAACCTGTAACAGTTTTTTCTAGAATTTGACAACAGTTTTCAGTTTCCGAGCTTTTATCTTCAGTAGCTAATAGAGGAAGTAGCCAGCACTCTATCGAATGAACTGCGATCGCAAAAATAATGCGATGTTCGTACTGATTATAAAAAATTTCTCCCATCTCCTGTTTAAATTTATCTACGACTTTATCAATCAATTGTTCTGGAGTAATGGGGATATCATCTTCGCAATGGGATATGCCAAAATTCTCAGACACGTCGGTATCAATATGAATAATAATATATTGATTGGCAAGAAAAGCTCGTTTTAATTTTTCTGGCTTACAGCTTTTAAATACTTTGTCGTAATTAGATACAGCTTTAAAATTTTGGGGATTAATCCAGTTGATATCAATTTTTTTATTATTAAAATATCCTATCAAGGCGCTATTAATAATAGGGAAATCAGTTTTACCTTCTACAATTCCGCCAAAAGTATTCATGCTAAAAATTCTTTGGTAATCCGCCAATATAACCATTAATAAAAGCCTCCGACAAAGGCACTATCTCACCATCATCTAAAGGTTCTAACGGAGCAACTCGTTTAGCTTGGGTATGCCCATCCATATTGCGATAAATTGCAAAAAGTCTTTGCTCGTCATCATTCAAATCCAGACCATCTAAGATTGCGGGGTTATGGGTTGTGAGTATAACTTGCTTGTCATATTTCTTGGCTAGTTCTACTAATTCTTGAATTAATCTCGTGCATAGTTTAGGATTAAGTGCATTTTCGATGTTATCAATTGCAAAAAACTTTGGCGTATCATCACTGATAAATAAAGCAAAATAAAATATCAAAAATAAAAATCCTTCATTAGAACTTCTTTGATTAAAGTAAGGTAATTCTTTGTCTAAGTAGCGATCTCTAATTTGGATAGTTCTCTCTATATCAAAATCTTGATGTATTTTAAGATCATCAAACCAATCAATGAGTTCAAGTTTTTTCTTGATTTCATTGATTTTATCTGGGCTACTATTTAAAGCCCCTAAAAGCTTAAGTAAACCCTGCCCTTTAATCCCTAACGGTTGAATTTGCCCCTCTTCTTCAAAAGTTCTTAATGATGAATTCTCAGGCATGTAAATCATGAATTTATCATCTATCCCATCATTATTTAAAGGATTCGGTGATTGATTTAGATATATCTGCAATTTAAATATTGATTCATCATCAAGGTTTCCTCCTTGGAGTTGGTTTTTTAAATTCTGAAAAAATTTATTGTCAAAAAATGGATTGTCTCGAATTCGACCGTCATAAGCAAGTGTATTGCTAATCCACTTAGAATAAGGTTGGTTCTTATGTTGTATTACAAATGTTAATAGAGGATTATTAGTTATTCGTAGACTAATTTTAATTTCTTTTGTAATGTTTTCTTTATCAAAAGCCGATCGCATAAATTCTGGTTCGGTAACTCTGATACCCCTAGAAAATAAAAACTCATTATCTAACTTGTTACCTGCTGCCGCACCTGCTAAAGCGATCGCTTCTAAAATATTGGTTTTACCGCAACCATTTTCACCGATGAACACGTTAACTCGACCCAGATTTATCTTGAGACTTTGGATTGACTTGTAGTTCTCGATTTGGACTTCGGTAAACACTGGTTTTTATAGAATTAGGGTTGAGGCGATCGCAATCTAAAAATTATTTCTATCAACAAGAGACGCAAAGCGTCTCTTGTTGATTAATTTGAACGTAACTGTTCTAATTCAGAACGCAAACTTGCTAGCTGTTGCGTGAGTTCTTCGATCTCATCGCGCATACTCGCCTTGACTTTTTGATTGGACTTTTCAGGAGCACCATCATCGACAGTTTTCGCAGTAGTCGTTACTGTAGTTAAGCCTGCTGCTTCTGAATTGTCGGTAGACTTACCACTAACCTGCTGTGAGATAAAACTATCAACATAGCTCCGAGCCTCTGCTTCCGTCGTCACACCTTTTTCAGCAAGAGTTTGGGTTATTTCATCTAAACTCCGTCCCAACATTTTGAGGTTCTCTTCACGTTTAATGGGATCTTGGATTACCTCAATTAACGATGATGTTGCCCCTAATGTGACGTAGTAGCCTTTTTGCACCAGCTTTTCTAAATCGATAGTATCCATAAAACTCCTGCAAATGTGTAGTTTTGTAATACATTCTAATCGATATCTTTGGGGTTATACCAATTTTCAAAATGGCGTTGCCATTTTGTGATTTTAAAACCCTTACTGGGTTTAGTTTTCAATTCCCAAAAGTGTAGCCACACTTTTGGGAATTGGTATTATAGCTATAGTCAGTAATGTTAGGACAAAATCAAACCCAATAGAGAGTTGCGGCGCTTCGCGCCGCAACTCTCTATTGGGTTTGATTTCCTGACTTAAGGGA